>JALGSS010000420.1 GCA_029821745.1 Candidatus Zipacnadia bacterium | reverse complement strand
ACTGTGGCGCGAAGGGCGGCTCTGCGGTCGAGTGCGAGGAGCGGGAACAGAGCGTCCCCGTCCTGGCTGACGGCGTTCGCGAGGACCGCCGAGAAGGGCACGATGCCCTGGGTGTAGAGGGTCACCAGGATTACCTGCGGGCCGCACCCGGGGGTCGCGCCGACGAATACGGTCACCTGCAAAAAGGAGTTGACGGCGCTATCGAGGATGATGGCCGGGACCTGGTGGAGCATGGACGTACCCCGCCCTTGGTGGGTGGATGGAGCATTTGAGTTGGATGGAGCATTTGAGTCCTATGCGGCGCTCTGGGGGACGGCGAACGCCGGGCCCAAAGCTATTGAGGAATATTGGGCGCGTTGGCTTTGACCTCCTGCTGCGGCACCGCTGACAAGAAGGCCCCCGCACAATGCGGAGGCCTTCTTGTCAGGTCGCAGTCGTCTCGCTGGGCCTACCCGAACTTCCACACCACGCCGTAGCCGCCGCGTGGGTACTCCCACTCTATGTTGTCATACGGACAGATGATCTTGCACACGCCGCACTCGACACAGTTCTCGTACGCGACCAGAATTTCCCCATTCTCCAGCTCATACACCTCAGCCGGGCAGCGGGCGATGCAGGGCTTGTCCTCGCACTTGGCGCAGACTTCCTGGTCCTTGATCTTCAAGTGTGACGCGTCGTCGGTCTTGTATTTGACCTTGTACAGGTTGTCGGCGAGGCCGACGTTCCGCTGGTGTTCGCTCAAAGGAACGACCTCCCTGCGTCAATTCCGTCCCAGGCCAGTCCAAAGATGTTGCGCCGCTGGAACAGCATGCGCAGGAGCTTCCACTGCTTGGCGCGTTTGGTGTCACCGTCCACGGTGAGCATCTCCAAAGCGGCGTCCGCGGCGAACTGTGGGTAGACCTCGAAGATGGGGTGCTTCTCCATGTAGTGGGTTGCGTGCCGGTACTTGCGAAGGTCCGGCAAAGTGGTGCTGTGCTCCAGGCGTTCGCGGTAGTGATTGAGGATGCGGGACGAGAAGTCGCCCTTTTCGTGGGCCTCGATCGCCGTCTCCGCTGCCATCTTCCCCGACATCAGCGCGTGGTTGGAGCCTTCGCGATGCAGTGAGTTGACCAGCATCGCCGCGTCTCCCGCGATCATGATCCCGTTACCGAAAAGCTGGGGCATGCTGTCGTAGCCGCCCTCAGGGATCATATGCGACATGTACTCAACGGTCTCACCGCCCTCGAGGAGCGGGGCAACCATCGGATGCTGCTTCATACGCACGAGCAGATCGTAGGGCGTGTACTCGCTCTCCACGGCGTCGTTGAGTGCCGCGCCGACACCTACCGAGAGCGTGCTCTTGTTCGTGTAGATGAAGCCCATGCCCAGGAGGTTCGCGGTCGCGTCCGCCATCAGCTCGATCGCCACGCCTTGCTTGCTGTCGGACAGGTTGAAGCGCTCGTTGATCGTCTCCTCGGGCAGGCTGATGATCTCCTTCGTGAGGCTCGCGACCTGGCCTGGCTTCAGGCGCTTCTGCATTCCCAGGGACTTGGCGAGCTGCGGGTTCACACCCTCGCAGAGGAGGACGACGGGGGCGTACAGCTCCCCGTCCTCGCGGCCGCAACGGACGCCCTTGACCACGTTGTCCTCCATCAGGATCTCTTCGACCTTCGTCTGGCAGATGATGAGCGCGCCGGCCTTCTCCGCCTGGTCGGCGAACCACCGGTCCAGCTTCACGCGCATGATGCTGAAGGCGTTCGGCCTGTCGCCGAGGAGCTTCTCGCTGCGGAAGCCGAACTTGAGGGCCGAGTCCGGAGTGAGGGCCCAGTACTGCTGCTCGCAGATCGCGCGCTCAACGGGTGCGCTCTCGACGAACTCAGGCCAGACCTCGGAGGTGGGCTGGGTGTAGAGGATGCCACCCATAACGTTCTTGGTGCCCGGATTGTCGCCGCGCTCAATGACGATGGTGTTCAGGCCCGCGCGGGCGCACGTGGTGGCGGCCGCAAGTCCCGCCGGTCCGGCCCCCACGATGATGACGTCGAATTCCTTACTGATCGCGGCGTTGTCTGGCGTCATTCGTTCATAGTCTCCTCACCGGAAGTGAGCTGCAAATCCTCTTCGCCGAGGAGGATCTTCTTCAAGTCACGTTCAGAAGCGATGCGGATGAGTTCGGGGATCACCTTGTACAAATCGCCGACGATCCCGTAGGTCGCGACGTTGAAGATCTTCGCGTTCGGATCGCTGTTGATGGCGACGATCGCGTCCGAGCCTTCCATCCCGACAAGGTGCTGGATTGCGCCGGAGATCCCGCAAGCCACGTAGAGCTTCGGGCGTACCGTGCTGCCCGTCTGCCCCACCTGATGATCATGGGAGATCCAGCCGGCGTCGACGGTGGCGCGTGACGCCCCAACTGTACCGCCGAGGGCCTCGGCCAGCTCGGCAATGAGCTCGAATCCCGCGGGTCCGCCGAGACCGCGCCCGCCGGAAACGATGATCTCACTGAAAGGCAAATTGACGTCTTCAGAATCGGCGTTGTCCCGGAAGGCCACCACTTTCGTGGGAACTTGGTCCTCGGTCAGGTCGAGAGTCTCGGTGATGATCTCTGTCGCGCGTCCCTCTTCCTTCGGAGCGGAAGCCATCACCCGAGGCCGCACTGTCGCCATCTGCGGCCGGGTCTTGCGGGTGACGATGGTGGCCATGATATTGCCGCCGAAGGCCGGGCGCGTCTGGAGCAGGTTCCGGGTCTCAGGGTCGATATCCAGCCCGGTGCAGTCGGCGGTGAGACCGGTGTGCAGGTCCGTGGCGATCGCGCCGGCGAGATCCCGGCCCATCGTCGTCGCACCCATCAGAACGATCTCCGGCTTGTACTTTTGGATGAGCTGGATGCAGGCCATCGCGTACGGTTGGGTGCGATAGCTTTCGAGGATCGGCAGGTCGATGACGTACGTCTGGTCGGCGCCGTACTCGCCCGCCTCGACCGTCACCTTCTGCATGTGGTGTCCCAGGACAATCGCGCTGAGCTTGCAGCCGAGGTCATCGGCAAGCTTGCGGCCGCTGCCGAGAAGCTCCCAACTCACCGCGTGAACGTGCCCGTGCATCTGCTCGACGAACACCCAGACGCCCGAGAACTCGGCGAGCTTCGCACGCAGTTCAGCCTCCTCGTCCACGACCGGTTCGGCCGCAGCTTCCTCCTCCGCGCCGCCCTCGACGACGATCTCGAAGCAGTCGGCAGGGCACACTTTCACGCACTTGCCGCACTTGATGCAGACGTCGAAGTCCACCACGGCGACGCCGTCGACCATATCGATGGCATCGACCGGGCATTCCCCGACGCAGTACGCGCACCCGGTGCACTTGTCCTGGTTGTAGATCAAAGTGCGTGTCTTCTTGGCCATATGCGTGACTCCACAGCAGAGAATCGGTGGTGATCCGAACGGCTGACCTACCCCCGGCCCCGGAGATCCGGCGCGTGCCGGGTCTCCATTGCGAGCAAGGGGGGAACGGCTTACCTACCCCCGGCCCCTTCCTGAGAGGAAGGGGAGAACGACGAACGGCGTGCCTCGTAGGCCCGACGCTCCTGTCGGGCTAAGAAACTAGTGACGCATGGCCGTGGGATGTCACAGCGCGTTGTGACCGACGCGCTACATGGCCCCACGGAGGCTGTGAGATGCCTTGCACGGGGCCCCGTCGCACACGACGCGACACCCCGTGCCCATAGGCTCTCTTTTTCGGCACAACCCTCTTGTCGGGCAACAACAACTATCCCTCGACCAGGTCCACGAGCTTGTCCACGAGCTTCTCGGCCGCCTGTGCCGGGTCGGCCATCCCGCCCTCGATCATCTCGCCGGGCTCCCGCGGCGGCGGCGGGAAAATGCGATTGACCATCGTCGGCGAGCCGCTCAGTCCAAGCAGGTCCGCATCGGCGCCAATGTCATCCTTGGCCCATACCTCGGCCTCAGCCCGCGCCGCGCGAATCATGTTGGGCAACGAGGCGTAGCGGACCTCGTTCATCTCCTCGACGCACGTCACCAGACACGGCAGCGTGGTCTCGATGACCTCGACGCCCTTCTCGACGCGCCGCAGGATCCGCGCCTTCCCGCTCTCCATCTCAATGTCCTCGACGCCGACGCAGTACGTGATCTGCGGGACGTCCAGGCGGCGGGCGAGTCCCGGTCCGACTTGGGCGGTATCTCCGTCGATGGCCTGCATCCCACACAGGACCATGTCGATGCCCTCTTCGTCGCGGATGCGCATCAGTGCCCGGCCGACGGTGTAGCTGGTAGCCCACGTGTCGGCGCCGGCGAAGGGGCGATCACAGACCAGGATGCCGCGGTCGGCCCCGTACGAAATGCACTCGCGGATAACCGCGATAGCCTGGGGGGGACCCATGCAGACCACGGTGACCTTGCCGCCGTAACGCTCCTTGAGTTCGACAGCGGCCTCACAGGCGTGCGCGTCGTACGGGTTCAGGATCGAGGGGACCCCTTCGCGGACCAGTGTATTGGTCTCGGGGTCGATCCGGACCTCGGTGGTGTCCGGCACTTGCTTTACACATACAACTAGATGCATAGGCCGATCCTCTTCACTCAGTGTGATCGGAGTGGTTGTGGTCATGGTTGTGATTATGGCTATGGTGGTGCTGGTCAGTCGCCGACTCTCTGTGCGGCAAGTGGCGGATCAGCGATTGGTCATCGCAGGGCTCGCATTCCGCCTGCAGCGTCGTGTGATGGAACCCGAAACGCTCCGCGAGGATGCGTTCCAGTTCGCGAACGATCTCGGCGCGCTCTTCCTCGGTTTCGGGGCACATCACCACATGCGCGCTGAAGGCCGGCACGTTCGAGCAGATACTCCAGGCATGGATTCCGTGCACGCTCTCCACCTGCGGGACTTCTGTCAGCGCCCCAGCGACCTGCTCAAGGTCCACGCCGCGAGGCACACCCTCAAGCAGGATGTGCAGGGCCTCGGCCGTCACGCGTACCCCACCGACGAGGATAAGCAACCCGATCACGATGCTGATGATCGGGTCGGCGATCGTCCAGCCTGTGAATGTGATGATCAGCGCGGCAATGACGACGCCGATCGAGGCGAGCAAGT
>JALGSS010000419.1 GCA_029821745.1 Candidatus Zipacnadia bacterium | reverse complement strand
CGCCGATCGCCTGGTACGGGCCTGACCGTTTCGTTGACGCGTATCGCCGGCACACGACGTGGACGGGCAGCCTGATGTGCGTGTGGGCCTGGCCGGCGACGTTCTTGGCCCTGTACACGATCCTGTCAATGGCCGGCGGGAGACGCGGCGCGGACCGGCTCCCGGAGCAGGTTGACTATGTCTCACGCATCCGGCCCATCGACCGTTCGCTGCTGACGAGCCCATCCTCTCGCGCGATGGCCCGGTGGGACCTGTCGCGGGTCGAGATTGTGGAGTTTACGCTGGCGACAGAGGACCTGCCGCCTGGCCTGGCGGGCCTGCGGATCGCGCATCTGACGGACTTCCACTACGGTGGCGAAGTTTCGGAAGCGCTGCTGGACGTGGCGTCCGACGCAGTGCGGGAGGCGTGCCCGGATCTCGTCCTGATGACGGGCGACTTCGTGCTCGAGGCCAAACACAGTGAGCGCTGCGCAGAATTGGCGGCTGAGATTTGTGGGGACGCGCCCGGCTACGGCGTGATCGGCAACCATGACTTCTGGGCGGGGATTGATGGCCTTCAGGCGGCGATGGAGACCCGTGGGCTGCGCCTGTTGCGAAACGAAGGCGTGCGATTTGGCCGGAACGGCGCCAGCCTGTGGATCGCTGGTGTTGATGACTACTGGTCGCCCACAGCCGACCTGGATGCGGCGCTTCGTGGACGCGAGCAGGGCGAATGCTGCATCCTATTGGCCCATAACCCCGACCAGGTGATAGCGGCGGCGGAGCGATCGGTGAACCTGCAGTTGTCCGGGCATACCCACGGCGGCCACATTACGCTGCCTCTGTTCGGGCCGGTGATCGTCCCATCCGAACACGGACGGCGCTTTGCCGCGGGGATGCTCCGGATCGATAAGACCCTGGTCTACATTAACCGCGGCCTCGCCATGCACCCGCAGGTGCGAGTGGGCAGCGTGCCCGAAGTCACGCTCATCACACTGGATGGGGCCCGACGGCGCGCGGGGTAGAGGTGGCGGCAGCAGAGATGTTGAAGTGCCCATAGCGGATGTCCGTCGAGACTGGGAAAACACTATGGCGAAGAACGCAGCCAAGGACGACAAGAAGCGAGATTCAGCCGTCGCGACAAACCGCCGGGCGCGTCATGACTACTTCATTGATGACCGCTTGGAGGCCGGGCTCGTCCTCGAAGGCGCGGAGGTGAAGTCTCTGCGCGCGCACCACGCGAGCATCAGCGAGGCATACGCCACCGTCGACAACGGTCAAGTGTGGGTGCACGGGATGCGCATCTCGCCGTACGAGCCGGCCCGGGACAACCCGAATCCGACGCGCTCCCGGAAGCTTCTGCTCAACCGCAGGGAGATCCGCCGGTTGACGCGTTCGGTGCGGGAAAAGGGCTACACGCTTATTCCTTTGAAGATCTACTTCAACAACCGCGGGTACGCCAAGCTGCAGCTCGGGTTGTGTCGCGGGAAGCGCGAGTACGACAAGCGAGAGGTCATCGCTGAGCGCGAGTACGAGCGCCGGACCCAACGCGCGATCGCGGAACGGGCGCAGGGCCGCTAGCCTTCCGGGAGGCGCGACCGGTGATGTCACTGTCGCCGGCGCCCTCTGACGACGAGAGGAGACCACACAGCATGCCGCGAGTCCTTGTTGTCGACGACGACCCCGGCATTCGCGAAGTCGTGGCGCTTGAGCTCCGGACGGCCGGCCTTGAGGCCGACAAGGCATCTGACGGCCGAGCCGCCCTGAAGATGCTCTGTCAGCAGACGGTCGACCGTCGGCTTTACAGCGTCGTGATCCTGGATATCGTCATGCCGGGCATCGACGGTTGGCAGGTCCTGAAGGCCATCAAGAACAACCCGCTGTGGGAATCGATGAAGGTGATCGTGCTCACGGGACAAGTGGACTCGGCCGATGGTCTGCGGCGCATCATCGAGTATGACGGCGTGTACGTGGAGAAGCGTGCAGGCTTTGGGCAGACGGTGTGTGAGTTGGTTGCGCGCGTACTGAACGAGTAGTCGGCGCGGAGACGGAAAGAGGCGATGGCCGTGGGTCTAACGGCACGTTGCACGACTACCGTAGCGATGCTGGTACTCGTCTCTTCCGCCCTCTCGGCGCCGGCCCCGACGTCGATGCTGACCGAGTGGCGGCCCGCAGGCGCTACGGTGACCGACCCCTGTCCTGAATTCTACTGGGAGCTGCCGTCTCAGACCGCGTGCCAGGTGCACGTGGGGTCCGCCGACGAGGTCCTGTGGGACTCGGGTAGACACAAGACGACGGTGTCTGTCGTTGAGTATGCCGGGCCCGCGCTGGAGGCGACCACTGAGTACTGGTGGCGCGTGCGTGGGTGGGATGAAGCCGGCGAGAGCGAGTGGTCGGCACGGACAGCGTTCTCATACGCGCGAGAAGCGCGGCCCATGGTGAAGCCTCATATCCGGACCTTCATGAATTTCGGGGGCTCGACGGATTTTGCCGTGGAGCATCTCGATCTCTCCTTCCGCCCTGAGCCCAATGCTATCCGTCCCTCAATCCTCTCCCTTAGATACTCCCTGCTGGCGACCATGGTGATCCCGTCCGAGAAGGCCGATGCTCTCGAGGCGTTCTGCGTCGAGCGTGGGCTGACCGACGACGGTATTCTCGAGGCCATGTTCTCGCACTTCCGGATCGACACGTCGGTGACGCTGCATGTGGGGGCGGAGCGCGCTTCGAACCCCCGGGAGACGCGGCTGATCCCCGGTTGGGACCCGGCGAACGACCCCAACAGCGACGGTGTGGTGGATGATGCGGAAGCCGAGAAGCGGGACAACCCGGAAGCGACGGCGCGGGAGATGAAGCAGGCGCGGATCCCGATCTACTTCTGGGGACCACCACGGGACGACTACGTGATGAACGTGGGGCACCCCTTGTATCAGCAGTTCCTCGCCGAGGTCTACTGCCCCGGGCAGATGACGGGGATGGACGGTCTGTACATCGACACCACGCCGCCGGATGTCGCCGGCCCCGGGCGATCCGCGGACGTGCTGGAGTTCCCGCGCCCCGCTGACGACCCGCACCAGTGGCTCCATGCGATGCAGATGATGCTGGCGCGCATCAAGGTGCAACTGCCCGACGCGCCGATCACCGCGAATGGCTGGAACGCGCGGCCCTTCGTCATCGACGGCCTGCAGAGCGAGGGCTGGATGCGCGCGATGAGCACGATCGCGCAGTATGAGCGGACCCTCGAACGGACCGCTGCCATTGATCGACGCGGGAAGATGCAGATGATTCAGTACAACCCGATCTTCGATGAGACGCTGGCGGAATTCGGGGAGAAAGTGCCGATCAGCCACGACCGTGACGCTATCCTGGGGCTGGCGACTTACTACCTGGTCCACGGCGACCACACGTACTACGCCTTCGGCCGTCACCCGTACTCGGGAGTGCAGAAGCTGTGGCCGAAGGCCGCCGGCGTGGACATCGGCGTGCCCGCGGGGCCCTACCGGCTGTTCGCCGAACGTGGCGAAGGGACGCTGGCGGTGGGGCCGAACCTGCTGCCCAACGGCGACTTCGAGGTCGACGCCGACGGTGACGGTAACCCGGACGAGTGGGCAATCGCCGAGCCTGTTGAGCTGGACGAGGCCGTGCGCCACTCGGGGCGCTTCTCGGCAAGGATCACGAGTGATTCGACGCGGATCAACAACTTCTCCAAGGGCTACGTGACTCTCAAGCCGCGCACGACTTACACGCTGCTTTGCTGGATGAGGACCGAGGACGTCGTCGGGAGCCCGGGGGCCCAGTTGTACCCCTACGAGTTCGACGGCGCGACGGGTGGCGGGATGATCACGGTGACCGGGACGAGCGATTGGCGGCAGTACTCCGTCAGCTTCACCACCGCCGACGATCCCACGGGCCGGATCAACTTCCGGATGTACGGAGCCACGGGAGCCGCCTGGTTTGATGACATCCGCCTTGTCGAGGGAGCGGACCCGGACTGGAAGGTGTTCGGTCGCGACTACTCGAAGGCTTTGGTGCTCGCCAAGCCCTATACGGGCGGCGCGTGGGACGAGACGACGGCATCGGAGCACGAGTTGCCGGGGACCTTCCGAGCCCTGCAGGCCGACGGCACGTTGGGCGAACCGGTCGACATGGTCTCTCTGCGCAGCGGCGAGGGCGCCATTCTGCTGCGAGAGTAGGGAACAGCAGCCGCAGCATTACGTACGCACTAATCAGCCGCGCCCGACGGTCGGCGCGGCTGATCTCTTGATCCGCAGAGGAAGGTCTCCTGGGCCAGCTACTCGCCGGATCGTGCGCTTGCTTGCTCGATGCGCTCGATGATCCCGGTAGTGGAGATGCCCTCGACGGGAGGAATGAGGGCGATCTGGGTACCGTGCTTGTCGGCCATCCGGCGCTCTGTCTGGTCGAGGGTATCGAGGGTGTAGTCGCCACCCTTCGCCCACACATCCGGCCGCAGCTCGTCCAGCAGGCCGGTGATGCGCAGTTCGTCGAACAGCACGATCCAGGTCACGCTCTCAAGCCCTGACATGGTGATGGCCCGCTCGTCTTCGGTGAGGATCGGCCGCGTCGGGCCTTTGAGCAACTGGACTGACACGTCGGAGTTCAGACCGAGGACGAGTATGTCACCCAGGGCGCGGGCCTGAGCGAGGTAGACCACGTGGCCGGGGTGGAGCAGGTCGAAGCAGCCATTGGTGAAGACGACCTTCTTGCCCTCTTCCCTGGCGTGCTCTACAATCTGCTTCAGTTCTTCCCGTGTGCGCAGCTTCGCCGGTCGATCCATTGCGGGAGGTCCCCAGTCTCGGGCTGGTGGCGCGTTCGAGCTTGACCTAACGCACCAAGAGCCTGCAGAATAGCGTGATCACGCGGCCGTCGGTCGCGCGTCAGGGCCGAGCAGATCCGCTCGGCCATTGTGCTGCTCCAGGCGGATAACGGATGCGCCCGGTGTGCTGCCGTGGCGAGCGTTGTTCCTCTCACTGACGGAGCCTGTGCGCGCCAATCCGCCTGTCGCTCGCGCTCATTGTAGCGCGAGCGCATCAGGCCGTCCAGCGTCGCCGTGTCCGGCTGCGCGGCCCTGGTGCAATCCCAACGACCTATGCGCAGGCGACTATGAATTCAGCCACAGAGACGACCAACCCCATCACGGCGCGAGCCATCATCATCGGCCTTGTCACGGTCATCGGGTTCACGGTGGCCGGATGCTTCTCCGTCTTCCTGCGGTACGAGATCATCGGCACCGGCTACCTTCCCCGCGGGGCCCTGGCTCTGCTGATGTTGTTCGTGCTGATGAACGCGCTGCTGGGGCTGGCCGCCAAGAAGCTGCAGTTGAAGCGCAATGAACTGCTGCTCATCTTCATCATGCTGCTGGCGATGGCGGCGATCCCCGGGCAGGAGTACGCTCAGCACGTCTACCTGAACCTGGTCGGGATCGTGTACTACACGACGCCCGACATCGCCAAGCCGGAGCTCTATCTGAATGATCTGAACCCGGTTCTCGTGCCCAGCGTGGACCGCACGTCCCCGGAGATTCAATGGGCTTTCGAGGGCGTCCCGCCGGGCAAGCGGATTCCCTATGGCGCATGGGTGCGCCCGCTGGCGGTGTGGACGCCATACTTCTTCGCGCTATACTGGATGCTCATATGCGGCGCCGGCATCTTGTCCGCCCGCTGGGAGGACAGCGAGAAGTTGCTGTTTCCGCTGATGCAGGTCCCCAACGAGATGCTCGACGTCAACGGGGGGTTCCTGCCGGCTCTGTTGCGGAACAAGATGATGTGGGCGTGCTTCGGCGTGAGCTGCCTGCTGTACGCGATCAAGGGACTGCATACGTATGTTCCGACGGTCCCGGATATCAACCTGCAGCAGACGACCAAGGTGCTGTTCGCCGGTGGGCCTGCGGTCGCGTTCAACCACGTGCCTTTGCACATCTACCCCGAAATGATCGGGATCGCGTACCTGCTCACCAGCGAGGTCGGTTTCAGCCTCTGGTTCTTCTACCTGTTCCGGCTCGTGGAGGCCTTCTTCCGCAACGTGGTCGGAATCACCACCAGCCACTACCAGTTCTTCGAAATGCAGACCGCCGGCGGCTACATCGTCATGGCGCTGGCGCTTCTGTGGTCGGCGCGCAGGCACATTTCCGCCGTCTTCAAGCATGCCTTCGGGCTGGAGAAGCTGCAGGGCGACGCGGCGCGCAACCAGCCGTACCGGTTGGCCGTCATCGGGTTCCTGATCTCCTTCGCCTTCATACTGATATGGGCGTCCCAGATCGGCATGGGAATGGGATGGGCATTGCTGCTGTTCGGCCTGCTACCCCTCGTGGGAATGGTCGTCTCGCGGGTCATCTGCGAGGCGGGGATGTTCATCTACTCGACCCCGTTCAGGCTCAACGAGATCATCTTCCGGATCGCCGGGACCGACAATATCGGGGCCAGGAATATCACACTCATGACCGCGGCAAGCTGGGTCCAGGTGCGCAGCACCGCGACCCAGTTCATGCCGCAGGCGTTCCAGGGGCTGAAGCTGGGGTCAATGGGCAACCTGAGTCGCTCCCAGGTCATGTGGGTCATGGGCCTGGCGATCGCGGTGGCAATACTCACCAGCCATGTGGTCTCACCGTACGTCATCTACACGTGGGGCGTGCCCAAGCTCGGATGGTGGCCCAGCGGCAGCTCTCTGGGCACAACGAACCGCCTCGTGTCCTTCGTTCAGAACGCGGCTGTGGTGCCCGTGGGGCAGTGGATATCGATGGCTGCGGGGGGTCTCACGACGGTTCTCCTGGTTACCATGCGACAGCGGTTCCTATGGTGGCCCTTCCACCCAGCGGGGTTCGTGGCGTGGCTCGGGTGGCCGATCGACCGGTACTGGATGTCGATCATGCTCGGCTGGCTCACGAAGACCGTGGTGCTGCGCTTCTTCGGGTTCAAGACCTTCGCGACGCTCAGACCTGCCGCCTTCGGCTTCATTCTGGGCATCTGCTTCGCCCTCACATTCTGGATCGTGTTCCACTTCTTCCTGGAGGGCCCGCCTCTGCTCATCGAGTAGGGGGCACGAGAATTGCTGGGCAGATTGACCCGCTACAAGAAGCGTGGTACGCTTCCCGTAGTTGCCGGCAGGGGACGCTCCGGCGCACGCCGGAAGCTGTCCCGGGCAGATCATCCAGCGCTCATATACGCGAGCGATGGGACACTATGAATTCAACACCCCGGATGGCTCCCTCGGGGTGTGTTCTTTTGAGGTGGGCGGCTCGGCGGCGCGCGCGCATCCCCGCTCTCGTCCAGATACGCGGCGGCCGGCGATCCACCCGCAGCATTCGCCTCAGACTATCCGACAGGGGCTGAGCCCTTCTCCGTGGCAGAAACTCCGCTTCCAGACAAGATGCCCGCCCCCGCGGAGCAGCAATCGCCCCAGGAGTTCCCGGACTCCGCACGCGAAACAGGCATGCGCTGGATCACCTGGGACGGCGTGCTGGCGAAGGTGTTCGTCCTGCTGACCAGCGGAGTGTTCCTGACCGGGTTCGCCCTCAAGGTCGGCGCGAGCGAGGCGCTCATCGGTGTACTCGCCGGTCTACCCCGATTGTCTCAGTTGATGCAGCCCCTTGGCGCATACTTCGTCGAGCGCTGGCAGATGCGCAAGAAGATCAGCGTGTGGGTCTTCGGCCCGGCCCGGCTGGTGTGGCTCTTCGTCGTCATCCTCCCCCTTCTCGGCTACGCAGGTGGACGCTCGCATCTAGCGCTGGCCGTCTTGTTCGCCGTTGCTCTGGGATCGGGGCTGATGACGGGGTTCGCCTCCTGCAGTTGGATGGCGTGGATGGCTGAACTGATTCCTGCAGACCGGCGGGGTGCGTTCTTCGGGCGCCGCACGATGCTGGCCGGAGTTCTGGCGGCCTTCACCGGTTACCTCGCGGGCAAGTTCGTGGACTACTGGGAAGCGGGGCATGGGGAAGACGACCCCATCGGGCTGCTCCTCGTATTCGCCGTTGCGCTGATATTTGGCCTGGCAAGTTGGTACACGCTGGTCCGGTGTCCGGAGCCGCCGATCGAGAAGCGACCGCAGAGTCAGCCGATACTCTTCGGGCTGATGCTCCGCGAGGCCTGGGCAGACGGGAACTTCCGCCGGTTCGTCTACGCCATCGCCATGTTGTCCTTCGGCGTCTGGACGATGGGGCCTTTCTACAGTGTCTACATGATCGAGACGCTGGAGCTGCCCTACTCGACCATGAACCTGCTAGGTGCGTGCAGTGCGGGCGGGAGTCTGCTCATGGTCCAGCTCCTGGGCAGGTTGAGCGATCACTTTGGCAATCGGCCGGTCCTGCTGACCTGCCTGCTTGGGGTCGCTTTGGTGCCGACGCTGTGGCTATTCTCCGCGGGCGGCGCGTGGTGGCCCCTGATCATCGCTCACTTCGTCGGGGGAGCAGTATGGGCCGGCGTGTTCCTCGCGCAGATGAATCTCGTCTTCAAGATTACGCCCGAGAAGCTCAAGTCCGTCTACATCGGCATCTTCTACGCGCTGACCAGCGCGCCCTCATTGATCTCGCCCGTGCTGGGCGGCCTCTTCTTGCAGCACACCGGGTCCCTGACCCTGGGTGCCGGGCCATGGACGTTCACTAACTACCATGTGTTGATGGTCGTCTCGACGGTGATTCGCTTCGCCGCGATCCCGATTTTCCACGGCGTCAAGGAGCCCGAGGCGAAACGCGTGGTGCACATGATGCGTGTGCTCAGTCATGTACGGTCGCTCAACCCGGTACTCGGGTTTCAGCACTACGTGCACGTGGTCTCCGACGTTGCGACCAACGGTAAGCGCCGGGCCGGCGTGGCTGTGAAACGAACCGCGGACCGATTGCGCAACAGGCGCGACGATGATAAGCTCGAGGGGCCGGACTAGACTGAGGGCAGATCAGCGAGGAGACGGCGATGGAGTACGCGGGCCGCTATGGTTTCTTTGACTTCTCCCGATTGCGCACTTACCCGATCTCCGAGCGGCCCAATGTGCTCACGCTTGACGGGCTCGTATACCCCGACGACGTAGCCGGCGCCGCCGCCGCGTGGCCCAATGACGTGCTCCCGGACGTGGTTCGGGCGGTGC
>JALGSS010000418.1 GCA_029821745.1 Candidatus Zipacnadia bacterium | reverse complement strand
GTGGGGCAGGCCCTGGGCAGGCTGACAGGGAACGGCACTCCGAGGGGAGAGTTGACCGAGGAATCATCACCGTCCGGCTGAAGTGTCGGCGACCGTCAGGGAACCAACTCTGGGAGGGCAGAGCGACTGCGGCGAGGAAGAGATGCCGGTGTCGCTTCACACTCGTGCGTCCCGCCCGGAAGGGCGCATGTCGGGAGGCGACACCTGTCATCTGGTCCCTGATAGCCGTTCCCTGCGCTCCCACGGGGCCGGAACAGCCGGCAGCCGCTTCCGGGAAACAGGCACGACGGGCTAGGCCGCCGATAGCCTGGCGACCGACACTAAGGCACAGGAGGCACACGGTGATGCGCTCGACAGCAGTCGCGCTCTGTCTACTGATAGGAGGAGTCGCCGCCATGTCCGATGTGAATGCCAGAGACCACGGTGCCGTCGGCGACGGCGTCGCAGATGACACCGCCGCGATCCAGGCCGCGCTCAACGCAGCCGTTGATGACGGGCCTGTCTGTTACCATCAACGGGGCCCTCACCGTTCCGCCGGGCGTGACATTCCGTGGCGCGTCGGAGGGCGTACCCCACTCCGAGCATCCCATCGGCACCCTCCTTCTCGCCTATGGCGGACGCGGCGAAGTAGACGGTGAGCCACTCGTAACGCTCAAGCCCAACGCCGTCATCCGCAACATGATCATCCACTACCCCGAGCAGGCGCTCCCCGACGTCCAGCCGTATCCCTGGACAATCCGCGCCGATGGAGAGCTCTGCCAGGTCTACGACATGTGCCTCACCAATCCGTACCAGGCCCTCGACTTCGGCACCCTCTGGAACGAGCTGCACACCGTCAGGAACGTGTTCGGGTGCCCCTTGAAGACCGGGGTCTTCATCGATCAGTGCAGCGATATCGGCCGCATCGAGAACGTGCACTTCAACCCGAACTTCTGGACCCGCATGGCCATCGAGCCCGGCTACCCCGGGGGCGACATCAAAGCGTACCTCGAAAAGAACCTCGTCGGCTTCAAAATCGGCCGGACCGATTGGGAGTACATCAGCAACTGCTTCGTCATCTTCCCCATCATCGGCTTCCACTTCAATGACTTCGGCCACGGCCCCGGCAACGCCGTCATCACCCAGTCCGGCTCCGATATTGGCCCAGTGGCCGTCCGCGTCGACCGCGTCCAGCCTCACTCCGGCGTGCAGTTCGCCAACGCGCAGTTCATGGGCACGGTCGAGGTCGGGGAAGCCAACCCCGGCCCGGTCAAGCTCGCCAACTGCGGCTTCTGGCCCATCGCCGAGACCAAGGTGCAGATCGACAAGCGCGGGCCCGGCACGCTCAGTCTCACCTCGTGCCATTTCGCCGGGTGGGATTCAGCCAATGAGGGCGAGCCATGCATCCGCGCCAGTGGCGGCAGGCTGATCGTCAACGGGTGCGAGTTCATGGCCGAGGGCAAGCCTCAGGTGATGCTCGAGGAGGGCCTCGTGGCCGCCACGATCATGGGCTGCACGCTGCGGGGCGACGAAGGGATCATCGACAACTCCGGGGCCGACGTCCAAATCGGTCTCAACACCACGCACTGACGGTCTACTGGGTAAAGACACGTCGGCAGGCCGTGCGGACACACTATCGGAGGCTAGTGAGAGCCATGCTGAGACTGATCTGCATCGCCGCTGCTATGCACAGTTGCGTCGCTGCCTTCGCGCTCACCCTCGCCCAGGATGGCGAGGCACGCGCCACCATTGTCGTCGACGAGAACCCCACGCCGGCCGAAGAGACCGCCGCCGCCGAGCTCGTGGCGTACCTGAAGCAGATCACGGGCGCCGAGTTCGCCGTCGCTACGGCGGAGTCCGACGAGAATCGGGCCAGGATACTCGTAGGCCCTTCGCCCCCGGCGCGCGCCCTCTTGGGCGATCAACTCGTCGATGCGCTGGGGCCGGACGAGTACGTGGTGCGGACCGTGGGCCGAGACTTGCTGCTGGTCGGCGGCCGGCCTCGCGGCACGCTGTACGCGGTCTACTCCTTCCTGGAGGACGATCTCGGGTGCCGCTGGATGACGTGGTACGGCGATGAGAGCATCCCCCACCGTGCCGGGCTCGACTTGCCCGCACTGGATCGCCATGAGGTCCCGGCCATGGCTGTCCGCGACATCGTCTGCCACACCAACCGGAGCTCTGATCGGGGCGTCCTGCAGCGCTTCCTGGTCCGCAACCGCTGTCAGGGACCGGACCTGAACTTCACCGGCGACTTGACCGCATTTGGGGGCACGTCCCACCGTTTCCGCTTCCCGCCGAACGGATGGCTGGTGCACACGCTGTTCCAGTGGGTGCCGCCGGACAAGCACTTCGAGGCCCACCCGGACTGGTTCAGCCTCTCGGGGGGCAAGCGCGTGCCCAAACGCCAACTGTGCTTCTCGAATCCGGGCCTGCGTCAAGCCCTGACTGATGCCATCCTCAAGCGCATCGGCGAAGAGGACCCGGCCGGGCTGTACTCAGTCTCTGCAATGGACTGGACCGGCGCGTTCTGCGACTGCCCCGACTGCCGGGCGCTGGTGGAGCGCGAGGGAACACCGGGCGCGCCGCTGTTCGACTACCTCGCTGAGTTGGGGCCGAAGGTGAAGCAGGCTTACCCGGAGGCCACGATCAGCACCCTCGCCTATCGCAGGGAACAGACCGAGATCCCCCCGCGGACCATCAAGCTGCCGGACAATGTCATCATCATCTTCGCACCCATCGACGCCAATTTCGCCGCCCCCATTGAGCACCCAAGCAATGCCGAGACGCTGCGGAATCTGCAGAACTGGCCCCGCGCCACCTCGCACCTGTGGGTCTGGTATTATCCCAACACCTACGGTCCGGCCCTGCCCATGGGGAACCTGCGCCGGCTCGCGAAGGACTTCCGGCTGTTCAAGCGTGTCGGCGTGGAAGGCTACTTTGTCGAGCACGACGCGCCCGGCGTGTACGACTCTCGGCGCGTGGCGGATCTGCAGACGTGGCTCATCACGAAGCTGATGTGGAACCCGGACCGTAATCTGGACGCGATGATCGTGGACTTCACCGACCGCCACTACGGACCCGCGGCGCCGATGGTCCGCCAGTATCTCGCGGCCCTTGAGAGTGCCACGGCTAGTCAGCCGACCAGCATGACGTGGAATGCCGGCACTGGGCAGCACCACTACCTCACCCCTGACTTGCTCCTCCGCTGCCGGCGCATCCTGGACGAAGCCGGGCAGGCAGTGATCGGCGACCCGGTGCTTTCATCCCGGGTTGAGCAGGTCCGCATGAGCCTGGACCTAGCCTGCATCCTGCTCTGGGGGCGCCTCGCCAACGCAGGCGAGGTCCCGTTCACGATGCAGCAGATCGTGAGCCGCTACCGGAACACCTACACAGAAGCAGTTAAGGCGCGACTGCGGGAGACACGACACGCCGCCCTGCTGGACTCCCTCGCCAACTCGCTGAAGTGGTATGGGTTGATGACGCCCCTGAAGCCTCTGCCGTCGCCGCTTGATGCAGTTCCCGCCGAGCGCGTCCGGCAACTCACTCCCGAGACCGCGCGTCTCCATGGCAAGGCGCCTGCGCTCGTCGAAGACCCATCCGCGGCGGCAGGTATCGCGGTGGCGATGGCGCCCTCCCTCAAGAAGCCCGCGTACGCCCCTGCGGACCTGCCGATCAACGCCCTGAACATGGGCTTCTACGACAGCGGAGCGCGCCGCCAGCAGCACGCCTACGCCGGGCGCGAGGCCCCCATCGTCCCGGGCGAGTACCGCCTCTACCCCATCGGGCGCACGGCCCTCAGCCCCAACTGCTGCGTGTGGTTCGACTGGAGCTGGCACATCCAGTTCCAGGACGCTGCCGGGCTCTACGATCCTGAGGATCCGGGCAAGCAGTGGGACGTCTACGCCTCGATCCGCTTCGAAGGCCCGGCCTATGACCCGGACAATGAGGCGAAGGAGAACCGATTCTATGTGGACCGGGTGGTCTTAGTGGAGGTCGCGCCCTAGGGGCGTCAGGGATTGCCCATGGCCGCTGGCAGAGCCCCGCAAGTAGACCTCGTGCCTCAGATCAGAGGCCGGTCGTGCGTGCAGTTCCAGCACGCACCGGTTCACCTGGGTAGGACTGTCACCGACGGTCTCGCCGCCGGTGACGCCATTCTCCGGGCTTATACGTCTCACTGCAGGTGATCGCGACAGTAGTATCCTCATGTCGCCAGTGAGGACACTTCCCGGGTGATGATCTCGTCGATCTCTGCAACGAAGGGCGCGGGGCGCTCGTGGAAGTAGATCGAGGCCAGTGCCTCGTGTCCGCCCTCCGGGAGCATCGAGGCGGTGGGAATATATGCGTCGGTGTAGGAGCAGTAGCCCAGGAATACCGTCTTGGTCCCGGGGAACAGGTCCTTGCACATACGCCCGACCTCGGCAGTCACTTCCCCCGACATCGCGAGGATCTGCAGCCCATCGCACAGCCCGATCCTCGTGACGTGCATCCGGAAGCCCGTGGGCACGGTGCCGGTGCGAACCTGCTCGAGGGTGTCACGCGCCCAAATCCGCAGGATCGACCGGTTCGCCGGGCGCAACGCATCCGGGACCGGACTGTCCTCGGGGTCGGCGAGGGCAAGGAGCTCATCCACGGACGGCACCCGTGCAAGGTCGTAGGGAATGGAGAACTCCTTCTCCGCAGCGCGCAGGCTCAAGTCGATATCGCGCATGGCTTCGGACTTCACGAAGGCGGCCAGGTCGTTCCCGACCTGCGCCCAGTACGCGCTGTACTTCTCAAGGCCGTCGGCGAGACGCACGCGGGGCATGATGCTCGCGCCGCCGCCCTGGGCGAACAGCGTCAGTATGCTCTCGCCCAACTCCGCTTTCAGCGCCTGGGACACCTGACCCGGCCAGTCGGCGCTCACATTCAGCGAATTCTTGGACGTCGGGTGGCACGCGTAGGAGTACACCACCGCTTTGAGCTCATCCCCTCGGTGAAGCGTGAGAACGGGCAATTCGGGGTCGTAGTAACCCTCATCATACGGCGCCATGCGAACCCGCCCACCGAGTTCCGGCTGGGGCAGTCTCCTGCTGACCCCGAAATGCGCCTCGTGGAGTCCGTAGCGGACACGCGCGGGCTGCAGGTCTGCCAGCGCAGTCCGAATTCCGTCGCGAATCGCCTGCTCAAAGCGACAGAGGTAGTCGACGTCCACCGGCCACTGCGGGTAGCAGGGCTGGATGAACAGACCAGGCGCCGAATGGGTGTGCGACAGGTTGATGATGACCGATTCGCCGGCGAGTCCGAGTTGCTTCGCGCACCACAACTTCGTCCGCCAGGCCATGTCTCGCGGGAACTT
>JALGSS010000417.1 GCA_029821745.1 Candidatus Zipacnadia bacterium | reverse complement strand
TGACAGTCGCCGCGTTCGTGGGCGTCTTTGCCGCATTCTGGGCGCAGGTCCACAATTACTACGTGTATGGCATGGCGGCCAAGATGAGCTTCGTGGCCCAGACCTTCGGACGCGAGCCCTTCCAGCGTCTCGGGGGCTGGCTATCCAATCCCCTCGCTACGCGCTGGCCTCAGGTCGGCGCCTACGGCGTCGGATTCCTGTTTACGCTGCTGCTCATGTTCCTGCGTGTCAACTTCATCTGGTGGCCCTTCCACCCCGTCGGCTTCGCGATTTCCGGCAGTTGGTCCATGAACTGCCTGTGGCTGCCGATCTTCATCGCCTGGCTGGCCAAGCTCATCATGCTGCGCTACGGTGGCTTCAAGGTATTCCAGGCGGCCATCCCTGTGGCATTGGGGCTCGTACTGGGCGAGTTCATCATCGGCAGCCTGTGGTGCATCCTCGGGATCGTTCTCCAAATCCACACCTACAGCTTCTGGGTCTAGGGGCGGACCGTCTTTTTCCTCTGAGTGCGTGAACAAAGGGTTGACTTGCCCCGTCTACTACTATAGAATGTAGTAGATACTACTTATCGTAGTACATCAAGGAGGCGAGTGAGATGACGGTCAGGCACCTGTTCGGCGGCAACGTCAGGCTAGTCGGCACGATAGCGGCGTTGGGCGCCTGTCTTGTTATCCCGATGCTGATCGGCGGTTGCGGAGGCGGAGACGACTGGGACGACGACTACTATGACCCCGAACCCCGCTACCACGATCTCACAGTTATTCTGAACGTGTCCGATTTCGCGGGGGACGCCCTGGGCGAGGTCACAGTCTGGGTCGACCAAGTCGCACAGTCTGGGAAGACGTCGTGGCAGTTCGTCGAGTTGGACAGGAACTACCCTGAGGAGTGGCGGGGATTCGCGGCGAACTGGATACAGACGGGGTTCAGCGTGGCAACGTATGGCCCGGGCGATTGGGTGGAGATCGATGTCATGGTCACGAAACCTGGGTATTACCCCCAGGTCACAACCTTCACAGTCGAGAATTACCTACCGATCGATGTCTACGCGCGGGATACCTTCGTGATGGAACCGTCGGTGAACCCGGCCGACGCGAGCGAACTCAGGCCGAAGCGCAAGGACAAGCCCGGTGAAGTGATCGGCTGGGAGAAGAAGGCAGGTTCGGCCGCCGCGGGCTCCGAAGCCAAGCAGAAGGATGAACCCGGCCAGGTGATCGGCGGCAGGCGGGCGAAGACATCGCAGACAAGCTCAATGTTCAAGATCGCAGCAGAAACCGAACCATCCGGATACACAGGCTAACCGACACCGAACCTATCCCTGCTGCTCTCGCACGATCTCGGCGAAGGCCCTGCGGAACGCCCGCAGGGCCTTTCCGCGATGGCTAACGGCGCTCTTCTCCCGCTGCGACATCTCGGCAAAGGTCTTTCCAGCGGGGCCGTAGTGGAACACGGGATCGAAGCCGAACCCCTGGTCGCCGGCCGGCTGCAGGGCGATCGTCCCCTCCACCGTCTCCTCCCACGTACCGATGATGCCCGCCGGCGAACTAAGCGCGATGCAACACACAAAACGTGCCTGCCGATTGTCGGCAGGCACGTTGGTCATCTCATCAAGCACCCACGCAATACGCTCAGGGTCAGAGGGAGCGACCCGGCTCGACTTCACCCCCGGGGCGCCATCCAGTGCGTCCACTACCAGGCCGCTGTCATCGGCGACGGTCCACTGGTCCACGGTCCTGCCGATGACTGTGGCCTTCTGGGCGGCATTGTCGCAGAACGTGTCGAAGGGCTCCTCAACATCTGGGGCATATGGATACTCAGCCACCGAGACTACGGCAACACCGAGGTCCGCGAGCAACTCATCGATCTCCCGGCGCTTGCCTTCATTACGGGTCGCCACGACCAGACGCTTGATCATGCCCTTATTCCACCCCTACCCCGCCCCGTGTTTCTCGATAATCGTCTCCACCTGCTGGAGGGTCTCGGCGTCGAGATTCCAGTCGCCGGCTTCCGCGGTCTCCTCGATCTGGTTCGGGCGCTTCGTGCCGGCCAGGGCGCAGGTCAGACCGGGCTGAGCGAGAACCCACGCCAGCGCGAGTTGCGCCACTGTCCGGCCGTGGGTCTCGGCAAGCGCCGCCATCTCCCGCACCGCCTCGACATTCCGCTTCAGGCGCTCGCCCTGCCACATCGGCGAGCCGGCGCGGCCGTCCGTCTCCGGGAACGTGGCGCTCTCGTCATACTTCCCGGTGAGCAGTCCCCGGGCCATGGGGCTGTAAGCCAAGATGCCGATGTTGTTCTCTCGGCAGAAGGGGAGGATTTCCGTGTCGATGTCCCGCGTCAGCAGGCTGTAAGGCGGCTGCAGCGAGTGCAGCGGGCAGACGGACATGAACGCTTCCATCTGCTCCACGCTGAAGTTCGAGACTCCCACAGCCTTGATTTTCCCGGCGTCATGCAACTCCTTCATCGCGACCGCGCTCTCGGTGAAGGGCACGCTCTCGTCCGGCCAGTGGATCTGGTACAGGTCCACGTAGTCGGTCTGCAGGCGCTCCAGGCTCCCCTCAAGACTGCTGACGATGTACTCAGGGGAGCTGTTGCGGTCGATCTTCTCCTGCGCGTCGTCCCACTCAAGGCCCGTCTTCGTGGCGATGATCACCTGGTCGCGCGGGACATCCTTCAGGGCCTCACCAAGCACCCTCTCCGAGTGACCATAGCCATACGCCTGGGCGGTGTCGAAGAAGTCGATGCCCCGCTGCAGGGACAGCTTCACCGCCGCAATCGATTCCTCATCGACGACGTCATCGCCCCAGAAGGTCTTCCCCATCGCCCAGCAGCCGTAGCCGATGACGGAGATACTCAAGTCGCTCGTGCCAAGTTGTCGGTGTTGCACGCTGTGACCCTCCCTATTGTGCCTCGGAGATTCCGAGCACTTCTCGCTGCTTCGCCGCCAGCACCTTGATGCCGGCTGCGCCCAGCGCTAGCATCTCGTTTAGCTGCTCGTGTGAGTACGCACCGTCCTCCGCGGTGGCCTGAAGCTCGATGATGCGCCCGTCCCCGGCCATGACCAAGTTCAGGTCGACTGCGGCGCGGCTATCCTCCGAGTAGCACAGATCGAGCATGCACTCGCCGGAAACGATCCCCACGGAGACAGCCGCAACTTGCGTGACGAGTGGGCTACGCTTGACGAGGCGCTTCTTCTCGAGATATGCGCAGGCCTGCGCCAGGGCGACATACGCGCCGGTGATGGACGCCGTGCGCGTTCCCCCGTCGGCCTGGATCACGTCGCAGTCGAGGGTGATCGTGCGCTGGCCGAGAAGGCTTAGGTCGCACGCCGCTCGTAGCGACCTCCCGATGAGCCGCTGGATCTCCAGGGTTCGTCCGCCCTGACGACCTGTGTGGGCCTCGCGAGGCGTGCGCTGATCGGTCGCCCGTGGCAGCATCCCGTACTCGGCCGTCACCCACCCCTGCTCCTTCTCAAGCAGCCAGCGCGGCACTCGGTCCTCCAGTGACGCCGTCACGTGTACCTTCGTGTCGCCCATGGCGATGAGACACGAACCCTCGGCATACTTGCTGATTCCTGTCAGTATCTTGCAAGTTCGGAGATCAGCATTCGCGCGTCCATCGGCTCGAATCAATGGTGTCTTTCCTTCCTCGAAGTGTCTGAAGTGTCTAGGGTGTCTCAGCGGCCGGCGCCATTCGCGTGAGCCCCGCGCCTCTCTCGACGCCGGGCGCCTGGCTGCCGGTTCCTTCTACGAATTGCCGCAGGCCTTCTGTGATTGCCGCCGCCGCCTGCTGGCGGGTCCGGTCCTGCTGCAGTAGAGCCTCTTCCTCGTCGTGGTTCAGGAACGCGAGCTCCACCAGCACGGAGGGCATTCGGGTCTCTCTGATGACCACGAAGCGCGCACGCTTCAATCCACGGTCCGCCCGCCTCAGTGCCCTCACCAGGCAGTTCTGCATGATGTACCCCAGGCACTTGCTTGGTGGACTGTAGTAGAAGGTCTCAGTCCCGAACCCCTGATTGCGCCGTGGCATCGCGTTACAGTGCACGCTGACGAACATGTCGGCGCCGGCCCGGTTCGCCAGTTCGGCTCGTCTGAACAGGCCAACGTACCGGTCTTCGGCCCGCGTCATGCGCGCGTCGGCCCCGTAGGCTCGCAGGAGCTGCGCCGCACGCTTGGCTACATCGAGGTTCACGTCCTTCTCCCGCAGCACCTCGCCGCTCGCGCCATTGTCACGCCCCCCATGGCCGGGGTCGAGCACAATCTTCTGTTCGCGCAGCTTACCGCGCTTGAAGACCACCTCAACGCCACCGTCGTCCAGACGTTCCACGTCAAACCTGATCAATTCGTTGAGAAGCAGCGTCAGTGTCGTTCCCAGAGAGGCGTCGTCGCGCTGGGCCTCAACGCGTTCGACGAACTCGCCCGCCATGGGCAGTTGCGTCTCCTTCAGGTTCCACTCCACATCGGGGAGAGTCAGCGTGATCCGCGGTGGGCGGATCTGCAGGTCCCAACTCGGGATGATCGGCCAGTCAACCGTGACGCGGAAGCGCTCGACGCCGTCCGGCGACTGAATCGTTGTGACCCCGGTGACTGTCGGCAGATGCCTCTCCACAATCGGCTCGGACCCGTCGGGCTTGCCGATCACCAGCGCTCCACCGCAGCCGTTCGCGGCAGGCTCCCATGTGACATCCGCCTCGTCTTTCAGGTCGACGACGACCCGGCAGGTCGGCGGGTGTGGAACCGGAGTGCCGATGCGCACTTTCGTCAAGATGCGGAATCGTGCTCGAGATCTCGATCCGGGCGCCGT
This sequence comes from Candidatus Zipacnadia bacterium, assembly GCA_029821745.1. Classification (GTDB taxonomy): domain Bacteria; phylum Armatimonadota; class Zipacnadia; order Zipacnadales; family JABUFB01; genus JALGSS01. Next base: position 3,045 of record JALGSS010000417.1, on the reverse strand, counting down.
CTTCGTCCGCCCGCACAACCACCTGCTCAAGCACACCGTTCGCAAGGACGAAATCCGTCTCCGCATCCCAGTGAACGCGACACCCCAGCATCTCCAGCAACAATTCCACCGGGCCAAAGGCCGTATCGTCCATCCGCTCAATCGGCTGGGGCAGTTGGAGCGTTTCCTCGCCAATCTGCAGTTCGTCACTGCCACAGAGGGCGACGATGTCTAGTCCCCGCGCAGAGACGATCTCCAGGCGCCCCTCGTCGTTGTCCCATCGCACGGTGGCCCCGGCGAGCTCGGCACACTCCCCGATGGGCGCGAAGAGCACGTCATCGGTGATATGGGCCGCGGGTCCGCTCTCTAGAGGACGCCCACCGACCACCATGCCGACAATCTTGTCGGCGAACCCGGGGCTGCAAAGGCTCAACGCACACAGCCAGGGCACCCAGTGCCCCCGGCGACACCGCTTCATAGGCTCTCCTGCTCTGTTCAGTGCTTCGTCCTGTGCTGTGATCCAGTGCTGCGAAAGCGACGGCCGCACGACTCGGCAGACCGGGCGCTCACCGCGAAGTCCCCAGTCACACGCCGCGCCTGCCGGTCTCAGGCAGCAGGCCGCAGGGACACGCCTTCGGCGTCCGCATAAGCAAAATGCCGGCGCGGGCCGGCATTGCATGAATCATGGTGGAGGCGGCGGGAATTGAACCCGCGTCCGAAGAGGGGAATTCCAGAGCATCTACGAGCGTAGCGCCCGATTTGAATTCGCGAAGGCTTCCCTGGGCGCCCGGTATCCTTCGCTAGCCCGCTCTTTGATTCCCCGGCCCGTCAACGGGCAGTTAGAGCCTGGGTAGCCGATCTTAGTGATGTCTGCCCAGACCTGATCGGCGTGGTCCGGGAGACACGGCTACGTTAAGCAGCCAGAGCCAATTGGTTGTTGGCAGTTATTGGGTTCCCGCGTTTAACGAGACATCGGGGATCTCGGCTCGCAGCCCTGACTTTCCTGCCTCCCCGTCGAAGCCAGTCGCCCCCACATTCCATCATTATTATACCCTGCGGAGTAAGGTCGGTCAAACCTCACGGCCCGGTCGGGATGGCTGAACAACGAGCAATTCTCTCCGTGAAGGACGTCACGGGCGCAGGAATACCGCCCCCGCGCCGACCTCGACGGCCGGGCTGTCTTCGGCGAGGCGGAAATCGCCGCCGTCCAGGTCCACAAAGCCGGGATCCGCGAGCAGTGTGTGGGTGTCGTGTCCCTGCTCCGCAGCGAATGTGGCGAGATCGGTGTATTTTGTGTGCTTGTTCCGCCACGGGCAGCCCCAGAGCACCAGGCCCTGCTCCTCAGAGGCGTAGTACAGATTGTGATCGATGCGGAAGTTCGCTTCGGCCGGATCGAGGGGAGTACCGATGGATGCGGGCCGAAGAACACGTTGTCCGACCACAGGCCGAACTGGTACTCCGAGTTATACGCGCAGATGTTCCGCCGGCAGATGAAGTTCCGGACGCGGTAGCTGACCTCGCCGGTACTGACGCGGAAAGCTCTCGGTCCCTGTTCACGGATCGAGATGCCGGTGGGATTGTTCACGCACGTGTTGTGCTCGATCAGGCAGTCCTCACTCTCCCCAACGCAGATGCCGGCGGAGCTCCAGCTCCCGTCCGTCCCGTTGCCATAGCATAGGTTGTTGGTGATGATGAACCCGCCGGAAATCTCGATGAAGATGCCGTGCCCGGTGTTGTCGTGGCAGATGCACTGACGGATCATACAGCCGCGGTTGTCGATGTCGAACCAGATGCCGGGCCCGTCGTTGCCCGCGGCCTCGACGCGCGACAGCACCGTATCCCTGGCGGCCACGAACTTCATCCCACCGGCCTCCCAGCCGGCGCTGTATCCCTTCCGGTTGTTGTTCAGGAGCTTGATATCTTCGAGATATCCCCCCTGAGGTCCGCCGCCCATGCCCATCTGACCATTGTGGCGGGACACAAGGTTCTTGACGCGCAGACCACGCCCGCCCACTGTCACCCCGTTCCCGTTGGTCCACTCCACGATGACGTTCTCAATGTCCCACCCGTCGCCGCCCACGCGCAAGGCACCCCGCTGGGCGTGGTTGGCCGCGTATCGGATGGTCACGTTCTTGAGCGCGATGTGATCGGCCTTGCCCTTCTTCGCCCACGGGTGGTAGCCGAACACCCACCCGCGGGTGGATGCCTGCACGAGATGCTCAGCGGGGTCCGATCCATCGGCCGGCCACACGTAGAGAGCCTTCTCGTCGAGGTCGGCGAAGAACGTGCCTGCCTTCATCTCCCCTAGCTCAAGCACCTGGTCAAGCAGCGCATCATCAACGATGACCTGCTCCGCGCGGCCGATCAGCTTGTGCCGTTCGTTCGCCGGGTGATGGTAGATCGGCTGCCCGTCCTTGGTGCGACTGACCTGGAATCGGGCCGTCCACGGCGTGTGCCGGTAGATGGGGTTCTCACCGTCGACTCGCGTCCATTCGTCGATGACGTCAGCCCCGGTCAGGATGACCTGGGCCTGGTCATCTCCGACGAACGAAATCGGCGCTCCCGGCTCACCGGAGTACTTAGGGGCCACCCACTCACGGTAGGTGCCGGCATGGATCAGGACGGTGTCACCCGCCCTCGCCTCGTCCACGGCGCGCGAGATCGTGCGCCAGGGACTCTCAGCCGTCCCCGGGTTCTCGTCTGACGCGGCGTCGGTCTGCGCAACGTGGAACACAGTCGCTCCCGCGCCGCATTGCCACACCAGGATGATCCCGACAAGCAACCAGTGCGCACGCATTGGGTCTCACTCTCCTCGGTGCCTGGCGGCCGGACTACACTCGTGGCAGCCAGTATCGCTTCGCGATCTCCAGCGGGATAAATGGGGTCATATTGCCCCACACGATGCCGCCCCAGAAGAACTGGCCGATCGCCAGTCCGACGAAACAGGGAATCAACTGCCGGTAGAGTCGCACTCCGCCCAGACGCAGGATCAACGACTTGATGAGCCACACGAGGAAGATGTCGCCCCAGATCGGGCACTCGTTGGCGTAAGAGCTCGAGATCAGG
>JALGSS010000416.1 GCA_029821745.1 Candidatus Zipacnadia bacterium | reverse complement strand
CACCGTATCGGCGCTGACCGGTGAGGGACTGGATGATCTGAGGGACCGGCTCCGAGCGGTGCTACCGACGAAGCTGTTGACGGTGCGGTTGCAGATCCCGTACACCCACCTTCACCTTCTCGAACTCCCCCGGCGAACCGGGCGGCTGATCGATACGCGCTATGAGGCGGAATTCGTCGAGGCGGACGCCGAAGTCGACGAGCCCACGCTTGCGCGGCTCAGGGAGTACGTGGTCGCGGGAGACGCATAGAAGGCTGCGGGGCGCCCCAAGGAAATGACACAGCAGCGCGGGCAAATCAGGTAGGCACAAAAAAGCGACGCCAGAAGCTGGCGTCGCTTTTTTTCGCTATGGTGCCGAGGGCCGGACTCGAACCGGCACGAACCGGAGTTCACTGCCTCCTGAGGACAGCGTGTCTACCAATTCCACCACCTCGGCAAGCCCCTTCATCGGGGGCCGTAAGTATAGCATATCCCGCCCCGGAGTCAAGCGAGAATTGGCCCCCGGGGTGCCCCCCACACAGGCCCCGCTCGGGGGTGTCTTCAGCCCCTCAGCGCTACATCGAGAAGGGCTTAGCGGCGTAGTCTTCAGACGGTGCATCGGCCTCGGGCAGACCCAGCACGTCCCAGAACCGCGTTCCCTCAAAGGGCGTCTTGCGAAGGTCCGGAACGGACAGTGGGATGCCGCCCATCTCCGCCGACTTATTCGCGATGATTCCCGGCAGAGAATACTCGATGCCCCTGTAAACATCAATGGGTGCGGGCTTGCCCTTCAGCAGCGCATCGATGAAGCTCTGCGCGACCTTGGAATCAGCGCCGCCGTGGCCCGTGCTCGTGTCGTCCCCACGCGCGGCCAGGCTGATGTCGACACGCTCCCAACCCTTGCTCTCTTCGCGGCTCCGGTCCATGATCCGGGCGAACCCCTCGTACAGTGAGTACTCGGTGGCGCCGAGGGTCCCGAAGAGGCGGTAGCGGTGCTCACAGGGCCGCCGTGTGTTGAGGGTGACCAGGATCTCGATCAACGTGCCCTTGGCGGTCTGAAATAGCGCGATCTGCCCGTCGGAGCGCAGGGGAGCTTCCTCGGATCGCCACGGCGCACTGCGGCAAGTGACTGAGACCACACGATCGTCCAGCACTTCCAGCAATGGGCCCAGGTCATGGGTCAAGTATTGGATTGGCGGCTGGTCGGCGCGCCAGACAGGCTCCAGATCGGTGAGCCCCTGAGCCTTGGCCTGAGTGGGCGTGTAGCGTGTCCCATCGACCGTCGAGTACAGGCTGCTGGGGATGTAGTGCAGGTACTCGCCGTTTGCCATCGACACGGGCCCGAACCGGTCCTCAACCACCCACTTGCGCCAGTACCGGAAGAAGTCCCAGTAGCAGGTGTTCTCGGCAAGCATGTACGTCTTCCCGGTGCGCTCGACCGCGTCCTTGAGGTGGATCGTTTCCTCCTCCGTGAACGCGCCTGGCACCTCGGAGATCACATGGCAGCCTGCCTCCATTGCCTGTATGGAGTGCTGCACCTGCAGTCTGCCGTTGGTGGCGACGACGATGGCGTCAAGACTCATCTCCAGCAGTTCATCGAATTCTGGAACCAGCTTGGTGTTCGCCTCGGCGGCGGTGATCCGCTCCCGTGCCCGGTTTCTGAGACGCTCGAAGCGATCGGCGGCGCCGATGACCTCCGCCTGCTCCAGGTTCAGGAAATTGCACAGGTGCGTGTGGCCGCGGCCGAGGCCAAGTACTCCGACCTTCACTTTGTCCATGGTTGTTCTCCCATCGTGGGTGGATGTGTGGTAAGCTAATTCGTCGTTGGGTCCCGCTATCCTTCGCCGGGCGAGAGAAGTCCGGCGAGCGGGCACACTGGACGAGTAGCCCTCGCCATCTGGCCCTCGTATCGCCCTGAGTAGATGAGACGCATCAAGCGCCCACCTGTATCTGGGATTCCAGAGGGTGGGCGCTTTGCGTTCCGCGACGCACCAGATACAGCCGGGCCACACATGTTCGGCGTCGTCCGAAGACAGATTCCCCAACGGTTCATCCGCGAGAATTGCGTTTGGTGAACGCCATCAAGCAACACTCGTCCCCTGAACACATCATTCTCGGCATCGCGTACTCCCACTCATCGCCGAATTCCTTGCACCACGTCGCGCCCTCTGTGGGGCAGATGGCGTTGGCGACCTCCAGGGACACATGCTCGCGATCGCTGCCTTGGAGAAGCTGAAGCCAGGGGCACTGGTCGATGATGAAGCGCACCGAATCCGGTGTCTGTTCGACGCGGAACTCGTGCCCGTCTGCGGTGAGCTTGAGGCTGAAGCAGGCAACCAGATCGTCGGCCGAGTTCCCCTCGCACCCCGTCAGTTCCCGCGCCTTGCGCGCCTGAATCTTCGCGAGCACCGCCCACACCCGCCGGTCCAGTTCGAGCGCGCCCTCGAAATCCAGGGCCTCCTCGGCCATCATGAACCACAAGCCGTCCACCGCGTGGTAGGAGCGGCGCAGGTACTCCACGAGTTGTTGTTCATCGGGCATTCTTAGGCCTCCGCAGATGATGGTATCCGACGACGGGCGCCTTGCACGTCACCTCCCGGGGGTGACCACTACCGCGTAGTCATGGCAGGTCGCTCCCAGGTCGATCGCGGCCCCCTCGTCACATGCTCCCTCACGCATGAGTCGGCGCTCGTCCACGTCGTACAGCGCGTACCCGCATGTGCCCGCGAAGCCCCGGAGCGTTACAGCCAGGCGGCTCTCCTGGGTCCGTTGACGGTGCAGTTCGTTGACGCCGTGACCGTACCCAGGTCCCAGCTTGTACTCCGCGGTGTTCTTGATGAAGGCGATCATCTGGTCTCTAGATTCTGCGAGCAGGTAGTTGACGGAGTACTCGCCAGTTACAGCAACGGGCCGGGCGGCGAGGATCTCAGCAGGAACCGAGAGTGGACCGACATCCTCCCGACATCCTCCCGGGCATCAACCAGCAGGCGGTACCCGTCGCGCCCGGCCTGATCGCTCCGGTCCTCCCAGAGGAGGTCGTAGTCGACTCCCAGCCTGGCGAGCTGTGACTCGATCTCGGCGAGCCGGGCGAGGGTGGCCTTGTCCACAGTGGTGATGAGCAGTCCACGGGGCTGACCACGACATGCACATGGTCTGCTGTCCGATCAGCGAGGTCCAGCAGTTATCGCGCACCTTGGAGAGGAAGTCCGGGTGCACCCAGTTCTTGAGGCCGCCGTACCAGCCCGGCCCACTCGCGAACTCAGCGCAGAAAACGGGGCGGTTGCACCCATAGGCCCGCGCGCACACCATGAAGTAGCAGTCGGATTTCAGGCCTCCGGTGTAGTACGTCCGGTAGCCGAGGCCCGCCGATTTCGTGGGCTTGTAGGCGTCGTAACCCCACGGGCTGCCTCCAGCCACGCGTTCAATCCCGCCGCCCTGCTCCTGCGTCACCATGTGGTTGGGATCGCAGGCCATCACGTGGTCGAACAAGTCATTGATGAACGCCGGGCCGTATATCTGGTCGTTTTCTCCGGTGAGGGAGTATCCGAGCACCGCCGGGTCATCCCGCAGGAACAGCAGCAGTTCGCGCAGGTACTGCTTCAGCATGGGCCGCATCTCGGCCGACTGGAAGGACGTCGGCGTGGCGTACCCCGCGTCGATGTACTGTTGCCACGCGGGGAACCGTCCGGTGCCCGAGCTGCCGTACGGGTAGTGGAACAGGTTGATGAGCGCCTTCATGTCCAGGCGGCGACACTCGTCGAGCACGGCCTGCAGCACCTCCAGGCCATGCATCGACACGTGGCCCCCCGCGTCCAGATATGACTCGTGGGGCGTCACATTGGGTGTCAGGCGGATCACCCGCATCCCGTTGTCGTGGTGGACCTGGAGCTGCTCGCGGATCTCACTCAGGTTGAGGGTGCGCAGCTTGATCAGGCGGACCTTGCTCTTGTCCTTCTCCGGCAGGGCGCTCCAGTCGGCGGCCGTGGGTACCAGCTTCCGGTCGGGGCCGGCGGGGTCCAACATCGGCACCCAAGCATACAGGTCTCCCAGCAGACAGGGCAGCACGCGCCCGCTCTGGGAGAGCTGGTAGGTGGGCTGATCGGGCTCCCAGCGGGCGAAGTCCCCATCGGTCACCGTGACGCGCAGATCGGTTTGCCACGTCTTCCCGTCGGCATCGACGGCGCTGATGCGAACCGGGGTGGTTCCCTGCGGCAGGCCCTGCAGCGTCGCCTTGAAGACGCCACTCTCATCGACTTCGCTCAACGGGATCGGCGCGGTGTTGCCTGGCAGGGCGGCCTCAATGGACCGAAGTTGAGATTGATGCCGGAGTTCTCCGTCGGCCCCCGCGAGCGCGGCGTGTATAGCAACTCCCTCGCGGGCTCTCTTTTGCGTGCGCAGCACGTCAGGGGTCGTCAGCAGCGCGCCGGGGCCCGTGAGCTTCAGGGCCACGTCCGCCGTGCCCGTCTCAGCGTCGCCCTTTGGCCGATCCTGGTAGACGAACACGCCGATCTCCGCGAACTGGTGGTAGTCGAGGCCGCGCTGTCTGAACAGCTCAGCGAGGTCCTGTGTGCCGTGGGTCGGCTGATCGCTCGGGTCGGTGCGGAATAGCTGAATTCCGGCGCCCAGGTACGGGCAGACCATGGTGACTGCCAGATAGCACTGACCCGAATGGGGCGCAATCTCGTACTCCAGCACCGGGTGCTGGCGCACGTTCCACTGGAAAGACCGGACGGCCGCGCAGTCGTAACCGTCGAGATCATTGGGGCGGATGAAGGTGCTGGTGGCCGCATCCTTGTCGCGCATTTCGCACAGACGATTCGGCTGCCAGGATGCCACCTGTCTGCTCCCGGTCAGGGGAAGCTGTGCCGCCCGGTCGTACGCGAGCACTGCATCCTCCAGGTCCTCGGCTTCGCCGAGCCAGACCGTGGCGCGGTTGTAGGTCATCGGTTGTCGCGTGTCGTAGCCGCGCAGGTCATTGTCTCGGTACTTGTCGATGTCCTTCTGAGCCAGCGCCGCCGCGGAGACTTTCAGGTTGTCGAACCGCGACGCCCCCCGGTTCTGGGTATACTCGTCAGGCCCGAGTCTGCGGCCCTGATTGTGGTAGAACCCGATGAAGCACAGGCGGCCCCGGAGGCCGCCCACGCGGCGCTTGAATTCGGAGATCGTCTCGCCGGTCTCGCGGTCGCTCACCGACAGCGCGACGTAGTAGTCCGTGCCCGCGTGCATCCTGAAGTGATACCAGCGCCCTGGCTCGACGGCCTTGTCGCCGCGCGCGCCGGACATATGCACGATGTTCCCCAGGGGCTTCCCCGTGAGGCCCGCCACCGTCGGCTCAAGCCCCGCGGTGCCGATCCACAGACCGCTCAGATAGTAGTGGTCCGAATCCTGGGCGATCTGCTGGTCCCACTCGACATCGGCGGGCAGCTTGATGAGCGTCTTCAAGTCGGCCCAGGCATGCTTGCCCACCGTCGGCGCGGTCATATCCAGCAGCAGTGAGCCGTCGGAGACCTTGGCGATGCCGTCGCCCGCCGCGTGCAGGTCCCAGACCTCTGTATCGGGAGGCGTGTCGAAATCACACGCGTACTCGGCGGCCCATGTAGCGCAGCACAGGGCGATCAACGTGAGTGTCAGGACTGTGTTGTGCAAGGTCGGTTCCTGCTTTCCATGGTGGTATCGACACGCGCCCGGTCCGGCGACGCGTCTGCCGGAGAGGGCTACGTCCCGGCTACTCCGCCGTGCCCAGTACGCCCATGCGGGGTGCTTCCAGGCGGAGCAGCAACAGGGCACCATTTCCCACCCCGTCAAGCCAATACCTCCGGGTTGTCGCTATGCGCGAATCGCTGGGAGGACAATCCCGGGTGCACGAGGAATACCGTCCCCTGACGCATCGCGGCACTAATACGGAGCTTTCTTAATGCCTGAGACGCCTAATGCCGAAGCGAAAGCGCCCTGCCTTCCGACGGGGCGCGCGTTAGTTGTAGGGTTTGCTCTGGCCATCCTGACCGGGCTGGCCGTCCAGCAGATCGCCCTCGTCTACAATGCGGGCGAGATCGAGAGCAGCGTCCCGCCCGTTCCGGCGGTGATGTCGCTGCTTTTGCTGGCGGCGCTGAACCCGTTGCTGGGTCGCCTGGGCCGCCGGCTGAAGTTCTCCCGCAGTGAGTTGCTGACGGTCTACGGGATCCTCGTGCTCACCGTCGCGATGTCCGGTCGCCGGATGGTGCGCATCCTCCTCGGGTTTATCACCTGCGCCCGGTACTACGAGAATCTCGGCGAAATCGGGCAGGCCATGCCCGCCTGGTACGCGCCTGACGATCTTGATGTCGTGCGCGCCTTCTTCGAGTCCTCCCGCGACGGGAACATTCCCTGGGACGCCTGGTACGGACCCCTCGCCGCCTGGACGATATTCCTCGTCGTGGCCTGGATCGGCATCTTCTCGCTGCTGGACTTGTTCCAGAAGCGCTGGGCCGACCAGGAGCACCTGCGATTCCCGCTGTTGTATCTGCCCCTGGAGCTGTCGGTAGACAGCTCGGAGACACGGCGCACCTTCCTGCGCAGCAACCTGATGTGGATCGGGTTCGCCATCGGCTTCTGGTACGCGTTGCCGGTTGTCGTCAGCCCGTTCTGGAGCAACTTCCCGGACTGGAAAGTCACGTACTACCCCTTCCAGGCCTTCACGGGAGCGCCGTGGAACGAGCTGCGGCGCATCTACATGCGCCCGCTGCCGCACCTTATCGGCTTCGGTTACTTGATGAGCACCGATAACCTGTTCACCGTCTGGGTCACCTACCTCGCTCAGCAGTTCATGTGGGTCATCTTCGGGAGCTTCGGGTTCCGGCGTCCCGGCTGGCATATCGGCCAGGAGCACCAGCAGGCGATGGGCGCGATCATTGCCCTGGGTGTGTGGCTGATGTGGGCCAACCGGGTCGCAATTGTCGCCGCCGCACAGGCTACAGACTGGCGTGAGCGGCTGCGATTCGGGGCAGTCATCGCCGGGTTCGTGGGGGCTGTGTGGTTCATCGCGGCGATGGGAGCGCCGTGGTGGATGGGCGCGGTGCTCATGATCATGCTCTTCGGCGAGGCCCTCGTCTACGCGAGAATCCGCGCCGAGACCGGCCTGCCCAGCTACTGGGCCTTGCCCTTCCTGTTCCAGGAGCGCGACTTTATCCTCGAGGTCGCCGGCACGCGAGCCTTCAACACGCCGATTGGGTTCAAGAAACTGGCTAATTTCAGCGCCCTCGGCTGGCTGACCACGGGTCAGTTCCCGCAGACCGGCGCGTATCACGTCGAGAATGTACAACTCGGGCGTGAGTCGGGTATCAGCCGCTCGGCAATGATGTGGGTGAATGTGGGAGCCATCGTCGTGGGGCTGGCCATCGCCTACTACACCCACTTGAGCACCTTCTACCATATGGGCGCCCTCTCATCCATCGGCGCCGAGGGTGACGGTTACTACGAGGTGCGCTGGGCCCGGAGCAGCTACCTGAAGACGATTGCGATGGGCCACTCGCGAGCCGGGTTCGAGATCCTGCCGAACGTGTTCCGGCTGGGTGGCGCAGGGATGGTCCTGCTGCTGGCGTACTTTCGCGGCAGGTACGGCGCCTTCCCCTTCACCCCCTGGGGTTACTTGATCGCGTCGACCTACGGCAGCACCTACTGGACGAGCTTCCTGATCACCTGGGGCCTGCAGAAGATCATCCTGCGCTACTGGGGCGCGAAATCCCACACGAAGGCGATCCCGTTCTTCCTCGGGATTTCCTTCGGGTACATGTTCGCGACGATGGCGGCGGTGATCGTCGGGTTCGTGACGGGCAAGCCCTTCAGCTTTGCGGGGGGCAAGCGACTGTACTTCGATATCTGACCGCATGCGAAGGCGCCCTCGTGCTCTGGATTGCTCCATGCGCGAGGGCGCTTGTGGTTCTGCTGGTGAGGGACGAACCTCTCGGCTTGCACCCCATTACGGCTTCGCGTACAC
>JALGSS010000415.1 GCA_029821745.1 Candidatus Zipacnadia bacterium | reverse complement strand
TTCGTAGTCCCTGTCATAGGTGCTCTGCCAGATGCCCCACTCCTCGAAGTACTCCGTGCTCTTCCACTCGCCCTCGCCTTCGCCGGTCGGGAGCTCCTGGGTCCAGATTTCCTCTCCGTCCACGCGAACGTGCAGCACGCCACCGGCGCTGACCTTGTCCACGTGGAGGATGAACTTGCCATCCGCCGGGTAGGTGACGTGGAACCGCAGGGGTGACTTGAGGTCCTTCTTGGAGTTTGAGAAGAGGGTGCCCGCGAACCGACGGCCGTTGCTGACTGATCCGTCGGAGCTGATCGCGAAGTCCGTCGCCTCGTTCTTGGCCCAACCTAGGGCGGGGTCAATACGCAGGTCCTGCCACGGCGTGTCATCGGGCATCGCAACGGTAACTGGGCCCGAGCTTGTTCCAGGGGATGGTGTCGGCGAACCGGCGGATGTTCGTGTACTCGTGGTACAGGTTCTTCGGGTGGACATACCCGTCCCAATACCAGATGGCGGCGGTGCCGAAGCTGCGGGTCATCACCGACGCCCACAGGCCGTTGTGCAGGCTCGTGCCTATGCCGTCGGGGTCATGACTCGTATCGCTGCGCTTCCAGTCGATGCCGAACTCGCCGAGCATGAAGGGCTTCGCCCATCTGGTCGTGTAGCCGCGGCTCAGGTTCGCCACATGCGGGGTCGTTGACGGGTGGCTTTCATCGCTGCCATACATGTGAGCCTGGGTGTAGTCGACCTCGGGGATCTCCCAGACCGCGCCCGTTCCGTATGTGGTGGTGACGAGGTGAGCGTAGGGGTCGATTGTCTCGAAGTGCTTCGCCATCCCCCACCGGGCGATGTAGTACCGGAGGCGCTGCTTGTAGAGCTTGCGGGCCTCCTCGTTGGTCCAGAACTCCCCGGGCGTCTGACAGGGGCCACCGTTCGCCACATTGTACGGGTTCCACTGCCAGCAGTTGGTCTTGAAGTAGTCGGGCTTGACCATGAACTCCCCGTGGTATCCGAGGCACAGCATGCAGTAGATGCCGTTCTCCCGCGCCTGCTCCATCACCCAGTCCAGGCGGAAAGCGTTGTCCGGGCTGTACCTGCCCAGACCGTAGTAGCGTCCGGTCCGCGGGCCCTCATCCATCCATTCAAGGGCCATGTTCCAGCGGACCAGCCAGATGCGGCAGTAGTTGCCGCCGGCGTCGCCCAGGGATGAGAACCAGTCATCATACAGGCCCAGTTTGTCGCCACTGGCCCAGCAGATGTTCTCGCCGACCCCGAAGTAGGGCGTGCCGTCGTCGAATTCCAGGTAGTATGGAGTATCTGGAGAGCGCCGCACGAAGCCGGGGTTGTCACCGGCGGCGCACTCGAAGGTCATGGCCTCGGATGAGATCGTTCCGGAGCGGTCCCGGACGGCAACCTGCACCTGCCATCGACCCGTCTCATTCGGCGCAAAGCGTACTCTCCAAGCCGGCTCGCCGCGTTTGCGGATGTGTCGGCGCCTCGCATGCTCGACCCACTCGTAATCCTGGTAGAAGAACCCCGGGACCTGAACCGTGCGGCCATCGGGGGCTGTGAATGTCGCCGTGACGTCGATGTCTTCCGGGTTGAAGGGGTTGTCGAAGGTGGCGTCCAAGTCGAGATCGATCTCGAGTCTCTCGAATTGGGCCACTTCGTTGGCGTTGAGCGTCATGCCGTGCAAGGCCAGCGGCTTGGCGGATGTCATATCGACCGCGATGGATTCCTGCAAGTCGACGATGGCTTGGCGCGTCGCTGCGAGGACCGCTTCGCTGAAGGGCCGCAAGGTCAGGCCGAAGGCGTAGGTCCGGTCGGCCTTGAGCCCCCGGCTGTCCCGGACCGCGAAGTGGGCCTGGAAGGCGTCGAAGTTGAACTGGCGGTTGTCCTGGAAGGCGCAGCCGGTGATTCCCTCCCCGTCCGGTTCGATGAGCAAGCCCACGTCTCCGGGCAGGAGCCACGCGCACCAGGCGATGGGTGATTCCCCCGCGATGTGGTACGGGTCGGGCAGCGTCGCCGGCAGCGGGTGAGAGAGGATGCTTTCACCGTCCGAGATCAGGAACCGGCCATCGCCGGCGTTGCCCTCGGTCGGCAGGTCCAGCAGGACGACGATGAGCTCCGTGTCCAGATCGGCTGATGGTGTGAGCGTGTAGCTGACCCTCCAGCCGTCGTCCACCGGCTCGAGCCTCTGGGTGAACTCACAGGGCTTGCCTTCACAGAGGAAGCGCCCGGTGAAAACACGGGCATCGCCATCGGCGGTCTCCTCGACCTCCAGGTCCGCCGGAGAGTCCTGCGCTCCCCAGGCGCCGTTCCAGTCGGGCTTCACGATGCGCATGTTGAGCGACTGCCCCACGAGCCGCTCGCCTAGGGCCACCCCGTCCAGTGCCCCCGTGGGCGTCACTGAGACGGTGAGTTGTGCGTGAGCTGACAGGCAGACGACGGCAAGCGCGAGACCGGCGATTCTCATGGTCGCGGCACCTCTGGATGGGGATCTGTGGACTCAGGGATACGCGCTGCTACCCGATCTCCGGGCCGGTGATACCGTAGACGAGGTCGGTCTCGCCCGGGGAAGCGTTGATGCCACGGAACATGCGGATCAGGTGGCGCTGCCGCTCGAAGCCCAGCCGGGCCACAATGTCGGCGGAATGGTCGTTGGCCCGGGAAATGTCAATGAACAGCTTGCTGCCTGCTCTGCGGCTGATTGCCGTGGCCAGCAGGGCCTCCGCCGCCTCGGGGCCGGTCGCGCACCATGGCCCGATATGGTCAGCGCTCATGCCCGGGCGCAGGAACACGTAGCCCGTGATGTCGCTGCCGTCAGCCATCACCAGCGCGTCGGTGTCGGCCTCGGCGGAGAGCCGTCGGAGCACCCGGCTGCGGTCGGCCCCGAATGCCTCCGCGTCGAAGGCGCAGATCGCGTCAAGATCCGCATCCGTAACATCGCGGACATCCGGCGAAGGCTCGCAGGTTTGGGCGGCCAACGCGTGGCGCTCGATCATATACTCGTCAACGAAGCCAATGGTATCGTAGAGCGTCTTGCCCATCGGCGTCGCATCGAGCTTGACCGCCGCGACCCCGGCGTGCTCCAAGTAATCGATGCAAGCCATGAGAAGCAGCGTCCCAATGCCCCGGCGGCGCATCTCGGGGTGCACGAGGACCATGCCGATCCAGCCGAAGCGGTCCTGGTAGCGGATCGTGATGGCCGTGCCGGCGGGTTCGTCATCGGCCATCGCGAGGAAGCACCCCTCAGGCTCCCAGTCGATGAACCGGGACCAGTCGGCGGGTAGCTGGTTCCAGCGAGCCACGTTCTTGAGCTGCATCCCGAAATCGATATGATCCTGCGTGAAGGGCTCGATGGTAATCTGGTCTCTCTTGGACATCAGCAGGTCTCCTGTTTGTGCGTAGTCGACTCAGTCGGCGTCGGCGAGGCGCCCCATCCATGTCTCTTGCAGGCCGTGCAACTCGCGGCGCACATCGTCGCGTATCTTCGGTTCAGCAGGCACAGCGAGTATCTGTGCGACGCGCTCTCGCGCCCGGTCGAGCATCGTCGCTGCACCGGCCTGCTGCCAGGCCTCCCGCCTCCCGCAGAGGGCGAGATCGGGCATGAACAGCTCGTCGCGGAAATGGCTGAGGGTGTGCTCGTGTGCCAGGTAGTCGGCCCGGTGGCCCACCTGCGCGATCACCGCTTCGGCCAGGGCTTCGTCGGAGACTTCGACCCCGCGCGCGGCTCGCAAGGCCCATCCCGCGATCTCGTTGTCGATCACGCCTTTGGCCAATGAGATCGTGCGCTGCGATTCCAGTTGCCCCACGCCCCAGATGATGTTGACGCCGCCGAGGGCGTGCATGAGGGCTACGGAGGCGAATTCGGCCGCCGACTGCTGGTCCTCGCACATGCTCTCCGTGCTCGCCCAGGAAGCGCTTGGGAGACCGTGGGATGCCGCCAATTGAGCTCCAGCGAGGCCCAGCAGGCCATTCTCGGGACCACCGGTCCGAGTCACGGCCTGGCGCATGTCCATCGTGTGGGAGAACCCGAGGTTGAAGACCACGGGGCGCCCGGGCTCCAGCAATTGGGTGATGACAACGCCGCTGAGAGCCTCCGCATTAGCGAGGGCTAGAGTGCCGGCCAGGGTCACGGGCGATGTGGAGCCTGCGGTGGGCTCGGCATTGATCATCATGGGTACGCCGTGACCTGACGTCTTCTGGAACAACTCCAGAGCGGAAGCCGACCATTGCAGCGGGCTGATGATCGTGTAGCCGAAGCTCACGATGGGGCGCTCGCGAAGGGGCGTCCCGCCGAGAAGAACCTGAGCCATCTCCAGAATCGCCAGGGCGCCGTCTGGTGTGTAGATGCAGGGGCGGAAGTGCTTCGTCGTGTTCTCGGCGAGAAGACGGAAGCCCACGAAGTCGCGAGTGAAGGGTGGATAATCGGCGATGGTCGGGGCTACAGCGGCATGGACATGCTCCAGCGCGTCCGTGACCCGCGTCCAGTTGACGAAGTCGGCCTCCTCGATGGGCCGCGCGCCGTCCTCGTCGAAGATGCTGAGCGCGTTGCAGGTCCAGAACAGCGGCGTTCCGCCCGGAGTGAGGGTCGTCTCGCCCCCGGTGATGTCGGCGAGGGTGAAGCGCCCCGGAGCCGATGCAAGGCAGTCGGTCACCAGGCCCCGCGGGATCCGGACGACGTCTGCGTCCGCTCCCACCTGACAGCCGGCCTGCCGCAGGAGGCCGAGGATACCGGGCAAAGCGATCTTCACGCCGGTACTTTCCAGGATACGGAGTGATGTGGCGTTGATCCGGGCGATTTGGTCGTGGGTGAAAAGCACGCCTCGTGCCTCCCGCGGGGACTCGCAGCAGTACAATAGTCGTTGCTGTTGACAATGGCTAATGGTTGCAATATACTGCATTTTGCGTGAGGGCTGAGGTGCTTCGGGCTCTGATCGCCGCCGGCTAGTGCAGGCGGCCATTTTTGTTGGGGCTCCCGTGCGCCGTCAGCCTGTTACGCGCCAGTTGCGACCAGGGAACCCTATCCGACAAGGCGGCCGGCCGCTGGCGGGTCGGCCTGTATTGCTTGCATGTTTGAGTCCCTAACTGAACGTTTGCAGGGCGCCTTCAAGAGGCTCAGCGGCAAGGGTAAGCTGAGCCAAAAGGACGTGCGTGCAGGTCTCAAAGAGATCCGCATGGCGTTGCTTGAGGCAGATGTTCATTACCAGGTGGTCAAGGACTTCGTCCGGGACGTGCAGCAAGACGCCCTCGGCGAGGGAATCCTGACAGGCCTGAACCCTGCGCAGCAGATCGTCAAGCTCGTGCACGAGCAACTGGTGCGTCTTCTGGGCGATCAGGCCGTCCCGATCAATGAATCATCTCGCCCGCCCACGGTCATCATGCTCTGCGGCCTGCAGGGGTCGGGTAAGACGACAACCAGCGGGAAGCTCGCGAGCGCGCTCCAGCGCCAGGGCAAACGCCCGCTTCTGTGCGCCACCGACGTGTACCGCCCGGCTGCGATTGAGCAGCTCAGGCAGGTCGCGGATCAGGTTGGCGCCGATGTTTTCACGATGGGCGAGAACGACCCGGTCGCGATAGCCAAGGCGGCCTACGCCCACGCCGGTCCCGCCGGCCTCAACCCGCTCATCATCGACACCGCGGGCCGTCTGCAGGTGGATGACGAGATGATGGCGGAGGCCGCCGCGATCGAGGGCAGCTTCGACGAGGTCGAGACGCTGCTCGTGGTCGACGCGATGACGGGTCAGGATGCCGTCAATATCGCGCACGGGTTCGCCGATAGCCTGGATCTGGATGGCGTCATTCTCACGAAGCTGGACAGTGATGCGCGTGGTGGCGCGGCGTTGTCGGTGCGCGCTGTCACAGGCGTACCCATCAAGTTCGTGACCGTCAGTGAGCGGATGGACGGCCTTGAGGTCTTCCATCCCGACCGGATGGCACAGCGCATCCTCGGCATGGGCGACGTCCTGACGCTGGTTGAGCGAGCGCAACAGGCCGTCGATGCGGATGAAGCGCGGGAGTTGCAGGAGAAGCTTGTCAAAGCGGAGTTCGATCTTGAGGACTTCCGCCAGCACCTCGCCAGGGTCCGTAGCATGGGGCCCCTGGACCAACTCGTGAAGATGATGCCGGGCGCCGGTCAGCTCGCGGGGATGATGCCCGACGAGATCGATGAGCGAGAGTTGGACGTTGTCGATGCGATCATCAATTCGATGACGAGAGAAGAACGGTCATACCCGGAGATACTGAACGCAAGCCGGAAGCGGCGGGTTGCGCGTGGCAGCGGCACTTCTGTTCAGGATGTCAACGTTCTGCTGAAGGAGTACAAGCAACTGTCCGCCATGATGGCCAGTATGGCAAAGGGCAAGGGCTTCAGCATAGGCGGTCTGAAATTCGGAGCGCCGGAGTAGCGCCCCAGCAGTCGATACGTGGGAAGGGAGAACATAGGTTTTGGCGACTCGAATCCGTCTTAAGAGGTTTGGCAGTAAGCACAACGCACATTTCCGCATCGCGGTGATGGATCAGCGGAGCCAGCGCGACGGGAAGGCCATTGAGGAGATCGGCCACTACGATCCGAACACCGACCCGGCGACGGTGCCGAGGAAGTGGCTGCCGAGGAAGCACCGGTCGACGAGGCATCGACCGAATAAAGCTGCGCACTCGACAGGCGTGCTGAGATATCGGTGCGTCGCGCGAGGGTGTCAAGCACGCGAACGGGCCTGGATCGTCGGCGTAGGGCCCGGGAATGCGGTCATCAGCAAGAGCGCTCGGTCAGAGCAGGCGCAGCTTAACACGCGCACCCGCTTGGCAGGAGCTTGCAGCGCGGGAGGTTCACCGTGAAGGAACTAGTCGAGTACATCGTCCAAGGCCTTGTGGATGAACCGGATGAGGTGCAAGTGACCCCGGTCGAGCAGGGCAACTGCGTCGTGTACCAAGTCGAGGTAATCGAGAGCGATCTTGGGCAAGTGATCGGTCGCCGCGGGCGCATTGCGAATGCTATGCGGACGCTTATCGGGTCGGTACGCAGCGATGACGGCAAGCGGCACACCATCGATATTGTGTCGTAGGTGCTGCTGCCCACAGACGATACTGTGTGATGCTGTTGGGGGACAGATGGGCAGGGGATGTCCTGCTCCCGCGAGAAGGCCGACCGTCACCCGCTGACGCGGCCACAGTCCCAACAGGCGTTTGACCAACAATTTGGAGGCCGGACAATGGAGTCGGTTACCGTCAGGAGAAACGTCATCCTGCGATCGGTCGTAACGGAGAAGCTCCGGCAGGAGTTGGGCAATGATCTGCAGAATGCGGCGGACGAGATTACGGAGCGACTTGACGCCATCGACGCTCAGACCCGCCAGTATGTGACGAACCTGCAGCAGACTGATCTGCAGCAGGCGATCGCTTTGCGCAAGCGGATCGAGTCCGAGAAGCAGGTCCATCAGGAGCAGCGGGATACGCTCCTCGAGCGCAAGGCGCAGGTGGCCGAACTGGAGGACGGCGTCGAGGTCGTCCGCGGCACGCTGGAGAGCTACGTTGACCTGAAGGTCGGCGACAACCTGTCCGAGGTCCTGGGTGGCATCGAGATCGTGACGAACGACGACGAAGTCATAGCGATCCGCAAGCGCGACATTACTGCGATGCCTGAGGAGAGCGTGATCCAGCTTCTCGACGACGCCGGGCCGCAGCCCAGGTAACACCCATGCTTACCATCGGCGAGATTGTGGCGGCGCACGGGACCAAGGGACACGTACGGGTAGCCCTGTACACCGACTTCCCCGAGCGCTTCCAGGAGCTGGACGAGGCCACCATCGCTTTTCCCGATGGGCGACGCACCATCATGGCGGTGCGCGAGGCAAAGTCCCACCCGTCGAAGCCGCTGCTGATTCTGCTTCTGGGCAGCACGCGCTACCGCGATGAAGCCGTGAAGCTTGTCGGCGGGATGATAGAGATTGATGACAACCAGGCGGTGCGGCTCCCCGAGGGAGTGTACTTCGAGCACGACATCCTGGGGCTCGCGGTTGTCACGGATACGGGACGATTTCTCGGCAACATTTCTGACATCATCCGGACCGGCGCGAATGATGTGTATGTCGTCGGCGACCATCTGATCCCGGCGATCAGGGACGTCGTGCAGGACATTGATCTTGAGGCCGGCCGGGTCACGATACACCCGATCCCAGGGCTCCTTGAAGAAGACGAATGATGCGAATTGACGTGGTGACCCTGTTCCCCGAGTTTTTTTCGGCGCCCCTCGATGTGAGTATTGTCGGGCGCGCGCGCCAGGCCGGGATCGTGGCGATCCACTGCAGTAACCCGCGAGACTTTACGGCGGACGCGCACCGGACGGTCGATGATAGCCCGTACGGCGGCGGGCCCGGGATGGTTATGAAGCCGGAGCCGTTGTTCGAGACGGTCCGGTCCCTTGACCTCGAGGAAGGCACGCCGGTTGTCGTCTTCACGCCGCAAGGCCGGCCTCTCAAGCAGCGGATCGTTCGGGAACTGGCCCAGTCGCCGCGAGCGGTGATGATCTGCGGGCGCTACGAGGGCATTGACGAACGGGTGCGAGAGCGGCTCGCGACCCATGAGATCTCTCTGGGTGACTTTGTCCTCAGTGGTGGCGAGTTGCCGGCGTTGGTGTTGATCGACGCGATCGTGCGGTTGCTGCCGGGCGCTTTGGGCAACGAGGAGTCTCCCGCAGAGGACTCGTTCTCCCACGGGCTGTTGGAGCATCCGCAGTACACACGGCCGCCAGTGTACGAGGGGATGGCCGTTCCGGACGAACTGGTCAACGGGTACCACGCGCGCGTTGACCGGTGGCGGCGGAAAGAAGCGCTGTGGCGGACGTACCAGCGCCGACCAGAGCTTCTCGGGAGCGCGGAACTCAGCGACGAAGATCACGAATTGCTGGCGGAGTTGATGGCCGAGCGTCTGTGAGCGCTCAGGCCGGGCCCGCCTCACGCACGGGGCGTGTTTCCGCCCTATATGCGCAGCGCTCCCGGGATTGTGCAGCCCGCATCGGGGCGCGGCCGGAGACGCGGGCGATCAGGTACAGGCGGGTCGTTGAGCCGCCGAGTGAGGGATACAGATGCAGGAGATTCTCAATTACGTAGCCCAGAAGAGCATGAAGGACGAGGTCCCCGACTGCCACGTTGGCGACACGGTCCGGGTGATGGTGCGTGTCTCGGAGGGTACCGGGAAGGACGCACGCTTCCGGCTGCAGGCGTACGAGGGCGTCGTCATCGCCCGCACGGGTGGCGGCATCAACGAGACAATCAAAGTACGTCGAGTGACTCACGGCGTGGGCATTGAGCGCACGTTCCCGCTGCATTCGCCGGTCGTTGCCGATGTCCAGATCGTCAGGCACGGCAAGGTGCGGCGCTCCAAGCTGTACTACCTGCGCGACCGTGTGGGCAAGCAGGCGCGCGTTCGCGAGCAGGCTCGCGACACGGTCATCGCCCGCGAGGAGAGGGCGAAGGAGCGTGCGGAGGCCCGGGCGGCGGCGAGTGCTGCGGCCGAAGCCGAAGCTGCAGCGGCCGAAGCTGCGGCAGCCGAAGCTGCGGCTCAGGCAGATGAAGCCGAGACCCAGGCCGAGGAGTAGGTGAGCGCTGGTGCAGGACACCACGGCTCTGTACGCGTTTGAGAACACGTGGCACGTGATCGCGCTCATCGGTACGCTTGTCGTGGCGAGGCTGAGCGTCTCATACCTGAAAGCGCTCAGGATTCATCGAGCGGCTGTCGTTGAGTTCATCGATTCTGCGTTGATTGCCGTCCTGCTCGTCTTCTGCATATTGCGGCCCTTCGTCATCCAGGCGTTCTTCATCCCGTCCACATCGATGGAGGACACTCTGAAAGTGCAGGATCGCATCCTGGTGAGCAAGTTCATCTATTACTTCCGGGATCCCGAGGTCGGCGACATCATCGTGTTCGATGCTCCGGAGCAAGCACTCCAGGGGCAAGAAGGGCACAAGGACTTCATCAAGCGTGTTGTCGGCGTGCCCGGCGACCGGATCGCGGTGAAGGACTTCAAGCTGTACCGGAATGGCGCCCCTGTGGACGAGCCCTACATCAAGGAGACGCCGTGGTACACGTGGCCGCCCGGTGCTGAAGAGGGTGAAGAGGTCGTTGTTCCGGAAGGGAAGCTGCTGGTCTGCGGCGACAACCGGAACAACTCCAACGACAGCACCAAGTGGCGCCTGAACGGGCAGTCGAGCCCATTCCTGCCGAGGCAGAATGTGCTGGGCAAGGCAATGGTGATCTTCTGGCCGCCGAGACGCGTTGGGCTGCTTCACTAGCCGACGTGCACGAGGCCGAAAGTCCGGGCGATCCGTGGGGTATGGGTCGCCCGTTTTGCTGTGTGGCAGGAACCGGCGGGACGCGAGGGGAGAGTGGACATGGCACCACGCTTTGATGTCAGGAACAAGACGGCGCTGGTCACCGGCGGCGCCACGCGGATCGGGCGAGCGATAGCCACCGCCCTGGCCAAAGAGGGCGCCAACGTAATCGTCCACTACAACACCTCGGCGGCACCGGCTGAGCAGGCACTTGCCGCCCTCGAAGGCCACGGCGTGCGTGCCAACGCTTTCCAGGCTGACCTGCTGGAGCCCGCGCAGTGCGAGCACTTGGTGGAAGAGTGCTTGGCCTGGGCCGGCAGCGTGCAGATCGTGGTCAATAGCGCGTCGTCCTTCGGCAAGTCAAGTCTTGCTGAGCTGGAGGCAGCGGACGTGGCGGCAAATATGCAGCTCCATGCCCTGGCACCCCTGCTTCTCACTCGCGGCCTCATGGGTAAGCCGGCTGACGGGGAGCCGGGCCGTGTGGTGAACATGATCGACGCATACGTCCACACGTACCAGCGGACTCATGTCGCCTACAATCTGAGCAAGCGCTCGCTGCTGGATCTGACCGGCATGATGGCATTGGAGTTTGCCCCCGATGTCACGGTGAATGCGGTGGCGCCTGGCCTGATCATTCCCCCTGAGGGTGAGGGCGCCGACCGCCACGCAGATCTGGCCAGGAAGGCCCCCTTGGCAGATCGCGGGCGGGTGGCTGATGTGGTGGATGCGGTGCTCTACCTGGTCAAAGCGGACCTCGTGACGGGACAGACCATTTACGTGGACGGGGGCGCACATCTGTCTGCTGGGGGTAGGATGGGGGAGGGTTAGCGACAAGGTCGCGCCATCCGATGCTCGCCATCGCGAACTATCTACTCGCTGCTTTGTACTTCGGCGGCCACATGGTCATCGCGGCCTTCGTCGGGAGCCGCTGGCTCCCTCGAATGCCACACCATTTCACAAAGCTGCTGGCGTACGCCCTGCATGGGTTGATATGGCTCGTAGCGGCGATCGCGCCGATCGCCTGGTACGGGCCTGACCGTTTCGTTGACGCGTATCGCCGGCACACGACGTGGACGGGCAGCCTGATGTGCGTGTGGGCCTGGCCGGCGACGTTCTTGGCCCTGT
>JALGSS010000414.1 GCA_029821745.1 Candidatus Zipacnadia bacterium | reverse complement strand
CTTCGGCAACCCAGTCGAACCCTTCCCCGGTGATCGGGAGCAGACGTTCAGCGACGACGAGGTCGCTGTTCCTCGTTACCTGCCTGACTCGCCGGAGGCCCGGGCGGAGCTGGCGCAGTATTACCAGTCCGTGGCGCGCCTCGACCGGGGCATCGGGCGGCTGATGCGGGTGCTGAAGGAAGAAGGCAAGTACGACAACACGGTGATCCTGTACATCTCGGACAATGGAGCGGCGTTTCCCGGGTCGAAAACCACCCTCTACGAGCCCGGGATGAATCTGCCTCTGATCGTAAAGAGCCCCGAGCACGCCCACCGAGGCGAGAGCTGTGATGGGCTGGTCACGTGGGCTGATCTAACCCCGACGATTGTGGACTTCGCCGGGGCATACCCGGACCCCGATGCCTTCCATGGGCGCTCCTTCAGGGGCATCATCGACCAGGATAGCCCGGATGACTGGCGGGACGAGACCTACGTGTCCCATACGTTCCACGAGATCACCAACTACTACCCGATGCGGGTCGTGCGCACCAAGCGCTACAAGTTCATCTGGAACATCGCCCACCCGCTGACCTACTCCTCCGCGTCGGACCTCTGGGCGTCGGCAAGCTGGCAGGGGGCTCTCGACAACGGGCTGCAGAACTTCGGTGAACGGAGGATAGAAGACTATCTGCACCGGCCCCAGTTCGAGCTGTATGATCTCGAGCGGGACCCCGGCGAACTGGAGAACTTGGCCGACCGACCCGAGTACTCCGCGCTTGTGACGGAGTTCTGCGGCAAGCTGCGCGCCTTCCAGGAGCGGACGGACGACCCGTGGATCCACAAGTGGGAGTACGCATCGAACAAGAACGTAGTAGCGGACCTATACATACAGCCGGCCGCTTCAGGCTGGGGTAGGTGAAGACATGGCGATCCGTAGGCTGAGGCGCACCGTGTGCAAAGACGGCCCGCGACTGTCCACACGACTTCTGCGCGCCGGTCTCATCGCAGCGTGTATGGCTATGCTGGTGCTCGCGCCTCTCGCGTTCACGTTTGCCCAGAGGGAACAGGGCGGTTCGGAGCCGCTGGGCGGTGCGAACTTCGACGCAGGAAGGCCGGAGGGCTGGGAGTTCACAGAGAACGTTGAGCTGGTCCGTGACCGCGAGGGTCGGGCGCTGACCTTCACCGGTCCGGGGCACGCCTTCTGGCACGTGGAACCACGGCAAGAATTCCGCTTGGCTTTCCGCTACCGGCCCGGGCCGGGCGTGGGCGAGGTGGTGTTCCGCGGGACGGGTGAGCCGCCTCAGCACCGTGAGTATCTGCTCCACCTTGACGAGGGGCATGTTCGCCTCATCCGCAACATTGCCGGCAGGCACAGTGAGATGGGAGGTGCGGGGGTACCCTTTGAACCGGGGGCCTGGCAACACGTGGCCCTGCGGTCGGCCGGCTCGTCCATCGAGGTCTCCGTGGGCGACGCCACGGTCCTGTCAGTCAATGACCCGGACCCGCTGCCGGGCGGGGCCTTTGCCTTCGGCTGCATTGCCGGCGAGCAGATCGCGTTCGATGACATCGCTTTGTACGCCCTTGACGGGCGAGGCGCGACCCCTACACAGGTCGTGGTCCCGATCGATACCCCGATTGTGGCGACGACCTCTTCGCCTGACCTCGTCGTGGCGATGCTCGACACATTCATTCCTTCGCAGCCTCTCGCCCCGCCGCGACTCGTGAGGCGGGCGAAACTGACCCTGAATCCGTTCGCGCACCTGACATGGACGCGGACCGGCGGCCCTCCGGGCGGTCTCGGATACGACATCCGCATGCACCCCAAGAACCCGAGCGTCATGTATGTCACCGATGCGTGGGCCGGCGCCTTCAGGAGTGACAACGGGGGCGTCAACTGGTCGGTGTCGAACGGCAGCCCGGGGGTGGAGATCTCAGTCCGGCGGGGCCTGACCTCGGACGCCGTGCCCGTCTTCTGCCTCACTGTCGACCCGAATAAACCCAATACCATCTGGGCGGGAACGCAAAGCCTGCGGGGCATCTTCAAGTCCACCGACGGCGGCAAGACATGGGCGAAGATGGACAATGGGGTCAAGTGGAAGACCGGCATCAGCTTCCGGGGCTTCACGGTGGACCCCGGGAACTCGGACATCGTCTACGCCGCCGCCGAGCTTGAGAGCTGGGGCTGGGCGAAGAAGCCGCCGAGGCGTGGGAAGACCTTCGACATGACCGAGGGCGTGCTGTTCAAGACGGTCGACGGTGGCAAGAACTGGAAGCAGGTCTGGCGGGGGAAGAACCTCGCCCGTTACATCTGGATCAACCCCAGCAACCCCAAGGTCGTCTATCTGTCCACGGGGATCTTCGACCGAGAGGCCGCCAACTGCAACGCGAAGACTGATTTCGGCGGCGGCGAGGGCGTCCTGAAGAGCACCGACGGCGGCAAGACGTGGAACAAGGTCAATCAGGGGCTCAATAATCTGTATATAGGGTCTCTGTACATGCATCCCACGAACCCGGACATTCTTCTTGCGGGGGCCGGGAACAACTCGTACCGGCCTGGTGGCGGTGTCTACCTGTCAACCAACGGCGGGAAGAAATGGGACCACACGCTAACCAATGAGACGATCACTTCCGTGGAGTTCGCGACGAACAACCCAAACATCGCCTACGCGGGGAGTGAGCACGCCGTCTACCGGAGCCAGAATGGCGGCCGGAACTGGGTGCGCGTAACCGGCGCAGGTTCCGGCTGGGGCTCCCCCGGCTTCCGCGCGGGGTTCCCCATCGACTTCCAGGTGCATCCCACGAACCCCGACCTGCTGTTTGCGAACAACTACGGGGGCGGGAACTTCAAGAGCATGGACGGTGGCGCAACGTGGACTGATGCGAGCGCGGGCTACACGGGCGGTCAGATTCGCGGGTTGGCGGTCGATCCGGCGCATCCTGCTCGCGTCTTTGCTTCGGGACGCAGCGGAGTCTTCGTGACCCCGGATGGCGGCCGGCACTGGCAAGGCCTCAGCCACCCGCTGGCCCTCGTGCATGACGGGGACGGCGTCGCTCTCGACCCCACCAACCCGGGGCATGTGCTGGCGGCCAGTTCCGCGTTGGGCACTCTTTACCAGAGCTGGGACGGCGGGATGAATTGGCAGGTCGTCGCCACGTTGCCCTCCAAGAAGCTGAGCTGGCGCAGTATCGCCTTCGCACCGTCGAGACCCAGCACCGTCTATGCCGGCAGCGCCGGGTACACCTTCGTGGGGACCTTCGACGACAAGGTAGCCGGTAAGGGCATCTACGTGTCACAGAATGGCGGCACTCACTGGACGCCCGCGAACTCGGGCATTGCCCAGGATGCGCACGTGGCCACGCTCGCCGTGCATCCGTCGTTCCCGGGCCTCGTCTGGGCGGCGACCACGAACCGCGGCTTGCTGCGGTCCAACGACGGCGGCGCGTCATGGAAGTCAATGAAGCTCCCGTCAAAGAAGACGAACAACGCGTTGTCCGTGGCAATCGATCCGACGCCGCCTCATGCCTTGTACGTGGGCCTGGCCGGTGGCGGCGTGCTGCGGGGCAATCCGGCAGGCACGAAGTGGCAGCCGATGCCGAAGGGCCTGCCCCCCGAAGCCAGGATCAGCGAGATCGTCGTTGACCCGACGAACGGGGCGGTCGTCTACGCAGCCGACCTGCTGAGCGGCGTCTACCGGTGGGACCAGAATAGCACGGCCTGGATACCCATCAACAGCCGGCTTGCGACGCGTGAGGTCAACGCGCTGGCTCTCACCACGAACGGCAAGACGCTGTACGCCGCGACCGAGGGAGCGGGTGTGTTCCGGCTCGACCTCGGGGGCATCTGAGTCACTCGTTGGTCAGCCCCAAGAGCGAATCTGTGATTCTCCATCGAGGTGAGATCGCTTGCGCCGTGTGAGCGGGTGGGTCGCCGTTACCGTTCTGGCGCCCATCGCATGGATGACTGCTGGGCTGCCGGTCGCCGACGAGGCCCAGGTTGCGTTGAAAGAGGGCAACCATGGGCACGGGGTGTCGTCCCGCTCTGCGGGATGCGACGGGGCCCCGTGCAAAGCCTCTCAGAGCATCCGTGGGGCCCATGTAGCGCGTCGGTCACGACGCGCTGTGACACCCCACGGCCATGCGTCGTTGGTTGGTCAACGCAACCCTCAGGTCGCCCCCACAGTGGTCTCCGGCGTGGTCCGCAGCGGCGGTCGCCCGGTGAGCGGGGCCATTGTGCGGATTCAGGGCTCTCTTGTCAGCACCCGGACCGCGCAAGACGGGTCCTTCGCCCTCGTGGCCCCAGACGATCCCGCTAAGGCCACCATCACCGCGTGGGCCCCCGGACACTTCATCGGGTGGGTCGAGGCGCCCCAGCGAGCCGCGAGAACCGTCATCCAGTTGCGCAAGCATCACGAGTCCGACAACCCCGATTACGAGTGGTTCGCCCAGGACGGCGTGCGCGGGTCGCGAAGTTGCGGTCACTGCATGCCGGGCCATTTCGATGAGTGGCAGGCGGATGCTCACTCCCAGTCGGCCGTCAACCCGCGCTTCCTAACCGTCTACCGAGGCACCGATACGGAGGGCAACCGAAGTCCCGAGACGGTTTACACCTCGACCCCGGATTACACGCGCCTCCCGCTACCGCCTGACCTTACAAAGCCCTACTACGGGCCTGGCTACAAGCTGGACTTCCCCGATATCGCGGGCAACTGTGGCGCGTGTCACATCCCGGTTGCTGCGGCTCGGCGCGATGGGGCATACGGGGTCGACCCGGACAACCTGACGCCCCTCGAGAAGGAAGGTGTGTCCTGCGAGCTGTGCCACAAGATCGGCGACGTGATCCTGGACCCGGCGACGGGCTGCCCGTATCCGAACCGGCCGGGCGTGCTGTCGATGCGGCTGTATCGGCCCTCTACCGATGAGGAGCTCTTCTTCGGGACCTTTGACGACGTGACGCGGCGCGTCACGTACCTGCCGCTGCAGTCGGAGAGCGCCTTCTGCGCCCCGTGTCACTTCGGGGTGTTTTGGGATACCGTCATCTACAACTCTTACGGGGAGTGGCTCGACAGCTCGTACAGTGACCCGGAGACGGGGCAGACCTGCCAGGACTGCCACATGCCGGTCACCGGGGCCACCCATTTCGTGCTGCCCGAGAAAGGGGGCATTGAGCGTCCTCCCGGGCGCGTTTTCAACCACCGGATGCCGGGGGCGGCGGACGTGCCCCTCCTGCAGGACACGGCGACGCTGGAACTCGCCGCCACGCGCCGGGGCGAGCGCGTCATCGCCGTGGCTCAGGTGACCAATGAGAAGGGCGGCCATCACATCCCCACGGACCATCCCTCCCGGCAGATCATTCTCGTTGTCTCGGCTCATGACGCGCAGGGCCGGTCGCTGGAGCACCTTGGCGACACCGTGCTCCCGTGGTGGACGGGCACTGGTGACGCGCCCGACGACTATGCAGGCCGCCCCGGCAGGGCGTACGCGAAGATCCTGGAGGAGACATGGACCGGCGTGTGGCCCTCGATCGCCTACTGGAACCCGACCATCATCCGCGAAGACACGCGTATCCCCGCTTTCGGCAAGGACATCAGCCGGTATGAGTTCCGCGCCCCCGAGGATGGTCGTGTGACTATTGAGGCGCGGCTGGTCTTCCGGCGCGCTTTCAAGGAATTGACACAGCAGAAGAAGTGGGACCTGGATGACATCCTCATGGAGCAC
>JALGSS010000413.1 GCA_029821745.1 Candidatus Zipacnadia bacterium | reverse complement strand
CACCGATTCGCGCATGGACGACACGACCGCCTTCTCAGGCAAGCATTCCATGCGAGTCTTTGCCAAGGGTGACGGGGCTGACATGTCCTGCGACATCCGACCTCGTTGGTGGGACATCGATCGCTTCCCGACAGTGAAGGTCGCCGGCTGCGGAGTGGGGCCAGGGGGCGGTGTGCATCGCGCAGAGTCCCGAAATGAACTGCGGCTCGGCTCCACACGCCGGCGATACTAAGCTGCTCGACGACGACCAGTGGCATGAGGTCACGCTGGACGCCCGGGTGATCCGCACGCTGCACCCGAATGTGAAACTAATCCAGAAGCTGCGGTTCTTCGCCCTCGGCTCCGGTAAGAAGGGTCAGCAGTTCTGGTTCGACAACTTCAGGATTCTGCCTGCGGATGCAGGTTAGGAGGCCGCGTCCCCACCCAGGGGTACGTCTCGGAGAGAGGGAGATGTGGAGATGGCCGAGCTCACTGAAGGCAAGCGGGCGCCCGCATTCTCATTGCCCGCGAGCACCGGCGACAAGATCGCGCTGAAGGACTTCAATGACAACAGCACCGTCGTGCTGTACTTCTATCCGAGGGACAACACGCCGGGGTGCACCAAGGAAGCGTGCAGCTTCCGCGATCTGAGCTCTGAGTTAGAGGAGATCGGCGCCGTGATTCTCGGCGTGAGTACCGACGATCTCAAGTCCCACGACAAGTTTGCCGCCAAGCACGAACTGAACTTCCCGCTGCTGTCAGACACGGACGCGGCGATCGCGACCAAGTACGGCGTCTGGCAGGAGAAGAAGATGTACGGCAAGTCCAGGATGGGTATCGTCCGCACCACCTTCGTCATCGACAAGGCGGGCAAGATCCGCAAGATATGGCCGAAGGTGAAGGTGGACCAACACGCCGACGAGGTGCTGGAGTTCGTCAAGTCCCTGGACTGAGGCCCTACTCGCCTCCCAACGCCTCCCGAGCATCCTCGTCGGTCGGTCGATAGCGCGGGTCGTTGGTGATGCAGATCGCGTCCAGGACGGGGCTCTCCCTCGGCCGGCTCTCGCGGACGCTGAACCGCAGCGTTGACTTGCCCGCGGGCAGCCGGTAGTTCCCGCCACGCTCCCACAGCCACGTCTTCCAGGTATAGCTATTGCCGAAGCGCTCCTTGTCGTAGCCGACCCCGGGGGCGCTGAGGAACAGCGAATTGCTGCTCGTATCCTCATACCAGCAGCGTGCCCAGACGTGCCACCGGCTCTGCGCCTTGGCCTCAAACTCGTAGTCCACGTACCAGGGCGTCTCACCGGTCATGTCGCCCGGGCCCGTGGGCACGATCACGTCACCCAGGGCTCCCTCGATCTCAAGCCCGACCTCGCTCCCCAGGGCTATCTGTCCTTCCTTCTCCACGAAATCAGACGCTCGCATCCAGATCTGCACCCGTGGCCCGGCTGATGACTTCGCGCGCTGCAGGACCGCCCCGGCTTCGAGCGGGGTGAGGCCATCGAAGCGCAGGTACCGGCGCGATTGCACGGGCACGAGCGCCTTACCCGCCTTCTCCTCAATGGCGAGTTCGGCGCCGAAAGGCCGCATGAGTTTGAGCCGCTCCGTCGGGAAATCGAGGGTCAGAACCACTGGGTCCGGCTCCGAGAGGATCGCGTATGCCGCGTCCGGCTCGGACGACCTCTCAAAGACATAGCACGGGGCTGCATGTCCCCCGGCGACACCGTCGATGCGCGTCACGGGGACGATTTCGTACTCGCCGCCCTCATTCATGAACAGGTGGTGCTCGGCGGAGAGGTCCTTGAGCATCGCTTTCTGTTGGGCGGTGAGCTTGCCGCCGATCCGCGCATCTTCCCAAATCTTGATGGTCTCGAAGCAGTCATCGGTCAGAGGGTTCGTATGGAGTTGCGCGAGGTCGACGCTCAGCGAGAAGGGGCAGTTCCACGCCGCTCCCCTGCTCAGCACGTATTCGAGTATGTCGGGGGTGATGTGATCCCCGTTCGACCTCGCGAACCCATGCAGCCAGCCGAAATTGATCGTGGTGAAATCGAGGGCGCGTCTCGGCGCGGTACGACAGGGCGCCTTGCGGCAGAACTCCTTCATCCCGCTCGGGGCCACAGAGTCATAGGCATTGCTCCGGGTGAGCATGTGCCAACTGAAGTGGGTCGCGGCAGCGGCCTCGGCGACCTTGGGCTCGGGTTGGATGTGCTGGTACACGCGCCATTGCGAGTTCGCGCAATGATACCAATACGGGGCGTGCACATCCTCCGCCCCATCAAAGTAGATCATGTCGTACGGCCCTGTCTCGGCGCAGATGCGGGCGATCCGCCCCGCCGTCTCCTCCTGGATGTCGGTGTCCTGGTCGAAGCGCACGAAGATGGGCCACGTGTCTACATCCAGCAGGCCGCACGTCTCCCCTACCCCATGCCCAGTCGCCCTGGATTTCAAGGCTCCCCGTTTGCAGCCGCGGAACTCGTAAGGCGGCTGGGTGGTGTAGTCCTGGTAGGTCACGAGTTCCTTGCCGATCTTCAGGTATCTGCGCTCATCGTCCTTCGTGCAGCCCTCTGGATTCTCATTCACACGCACCACCGATGCGCTCGCGTCGAGGGCTTCCGCCAACGTGAAGGACCTGGCTATATGCAGGCGGTCGTCTGGGACCGGGCTAACGTAGGGATCGTGCTTGTGCGCCTTGTTGTAGTGGATGTGCAAGCCGACAGCCAGCCCGGCAGCACGGATCTTGTCGGCGATGACCTTCAGGTCGGCCATCCCATTCGGGAAGTTCGAGTTCCAGGCATAGTGCCCGCAACTGGTTGAGAAGGACGTGTAAGAAAACAGCATCATTCGGAACCCGCCGCGCTTGGCCCACTCGATCAATCGATCAATCGTGTCGACGGTCGGCTTCACCCACAGGTAAGAGTACTTGACCTGCTCCGACTGTCTTCCCCGTGCGCCGGAAGGCATGCCGAAGTCCGCCTCGACCACGGCCATGTAGTCCAGGAAGTTCCGCGTCGGCCCCGGGCAGCCGATGGCGATGGCCGTTGCACCCTCCAGCCCGGTCTCCCGGGTTGCGGTTGCGGCGAGGTCAACCCATGGCTGCGCTGCCGAGGGCCGGTGCATCCGCGTGCGAGCCGCTGGGCTGCCGCCGCACACGCAGACGCCGAATGCGTCCCCGTAAGCGACGTTAATCCACGACCCCAGACTCGGCAGTGGGGCCAATCGCAGCGAAAGCAGGTCTATTTGGTCAATGGGCGGGCCCGTCACCCTTCGCACAGCCAGCGCAACGTAGGTCTCCGCCTCGGTGATCTTGAACTCCGCCTGGGTGGCGATCCCATCGAAGGACACGTGCAGCGTGTCACCATCGCGTCGCACTGAATTGGCTGCGTACTGCTTGTCACCAACTCGCACGGAGAACACTGAACTGGGCTGCGAAATTTCGGCGTATTCCGTGCCGGTGTCCCGGTCGGTCACGCTGCTCAGCGTCCCGTCATCATTGATGACGACCTTCAGGACAAGGCTCGACAGCGTCACATCCGCCCAGCACGCGAGGGCGCTGAGGAGAATGGCGATGATCGAGAGAAGGCCGGCCGTCCGCGCTTTCCTGAACATGGCATGTACTCCCGCTCTCTGGATTCGCCCCTGCTGAGACTGCGATTGGCTAACGTAGTTCCACGAGGCCCCACACGTCGAGACTCGGGACCGTCAGTGTGAGAGTAGCTTCCGCCTGCTGCAGATCCAGCGCCGTGACATTGAAGCACTCGGCTTCGTCTTCGGGCAGCGTCTCGAACAGGTTCGGCGCGTGCAATGAGGCCTCGGTGAAATCTCTGCCCGCGAACAGCGCCCTGTCGATGGTGACCGTGAACGGCCCCTTGGGCTGCATCGCCCTCTCGCCCGGATCGTAGTCGCGGTTGAGCAGGTGAAGCGCCACCGGCGCCGCGTCGTCCCCGGGCTTCATGCGCGGCAAGACCCACACTCCCTCGGCGCCCGTCACCCGGATTGGGCGCGGGAGCATCCCGGGCAGTGGCCCCCCGTAGTATTCGTCGATCGGGCGGTCTCCCCCCAGTTCATGGATCCGCGTCAGAGCTTCCGGCGGCAGGAAGCCCGGGCTCGCGATGACGATGGCGGAGCACCCGGCGAAGTCTTC
The DNA here is from genome assembly GCA_029821745.1 of Candidatus Zipacnadia bacterium. Taxonomy (GTDB): domain Bacteria; phylum Armatimonadota; class Zipacnadia; order Zipacnadales; family JABUFB01; genus JALGSS01. The sequence continues at coordinate 890 of JALGSS010000413.1, read as the reverse complement.
CGCGCCAACCCGGCGCTCCAGCAGGTCATTGCCCTCAAGCGCCATGCTGTAGGGGATGTTCGCATCCGAGAGCTGAACCCCAAGGCGCTCGAGCTCTTGCCGATTGCCCTCGATCGCGTCACAGCCGAGGGCTACGCCCACGGTGCTGACTGGCGAGTACCCGTCCAGTAGGGGCGCGACATGCTTGATGTACCGCGCCAGGCAGGCGTAGTGGTCCGATGTCGGCCGGTACGTATCGGAGCCCTTCACGGGGTCCATGACCCAGGCCTTGCACGGGATCATCAAGTGGTGTCCGAGGGCGTACCCCATGGCCATCCAGGCACTCACGAGCACCGGATGCTGGTCGGTCTTCATCTCGTACCAATCGTGTCCGTGGGCCGTGGCGGCGACGGGTTGACCGAAGGTGTCGCCGAGCTTGTACACAAGCAGGGGGGCTGTCGGTACGCGGCGACTGGTCGCCTGGTGGGACACCTCCGTGGTCATGAAATCCTGCAGTTCGATGAAGGGCAGCTTGATCCAGGAGCTCGCGTTCGCGTTCATCGACAGCGGGATCACGCGGCCGGACTTCGCGCGCACTCGGTCCCGCATCTCTTTCACGAACTCAGCAGTGGTGAAGAGTTGGAACCGCACGAACTCCCGCCACAGGGGAGCGCGTCTGGGCACGCCACCGTGGGCGAGCACGAACTCTCGGTAATCGAACCCGTCCAGGTCGGTGATGCCCGCTTCTTTCCACACCGATTCCGGGCGCGCTGCCAGCCAGTCACGGAAGGCCTTCATCGCATGAGACGAGAAGTCGCCCGGCTGCCGGGAGGTCACGCCGTAGGCTCCCATGCCCGGCTCGTCGAAATGCAGGCATGTCAGCCCGGTCTCGGCGATGGCATCCATGTGGG
>JALGSS010000412.1 GCA_029821745.1 Candidatus Zipacnadia bacterium | reverse complement strand
TCCGCCGCTGTCTCGCCAGATGCTCCCGTGCGAATACCTGGCTCCTCCAAGAATAGAGTGGGACCTGATCGCGCCTATTGTTGCGTAGCTATACGGAAACACGAAAACGGGGCGCCCATTGAGAGCGCCCCGTGACTGTTTCTCTGCAGCAGCCGTGCCTACTGGGCTTGTATCCCCACGTCGATGAACTGGCCTCCGACGGTCTGGTGGCAATGGACGGCGATGGTGTTTGTGCCGGGCTTGAGGGTTTGCTTGAGTGCCTCGGTGGCCTCAAGCAGGACGTAGCCCTGCACGTAGCCTCGGGGACTCGCCACGAGCTGCCCGTTGACGTAGACCTCGGCATCCTCGTCATGGTGGATCTCGAGGAAGGCCAACTCGCACTTCGTGTCAGTCACCTCGAACTCCCGGCGGAGCCAGATGTCCTCGCTGCTCCACTCAGTGCCGACAACTGCCCCGGGCGTCTCCTCCGTACCGAAACCACCAGGTCCTTGTTTCCACGCGCCGGCGTCGAACTCAGGCATCATCCAGTCGTCCGCGGGCTTCTCGAAAGTGTACCGCCACGTCTGGGCATCCTCACGGGATGTCTTGAGGATTGCTCTCGGATGCAGGTCCAGCAAGCGGGGGCCCTGGGTCTCGTACGCGGCGGGGCGAGAGTTGATCGCGTGGAGTTTCGCGGGATCGTACTTGGGCGTGCGGTCATAGTAGTAGACCCCGTTTTGCTCCTGCTCGATGTCGGTCAACTGGGTGTAGCAGAACCCGAACATATTGGGGTCGTCCATGAGCACGTCCGTGAGTGCCTTGTACCGGGCGAGGAATTCGTCCACGGTTCCGGTGCTCGAGCCGTACCCCCACGCGTTCCCGTCGGCGTCGCGCAAGGTCAGGCGCGTCCCTCCGTACTCGCTCACGAAGAAGGGCTGGCCGCTGTACTTGCCGCGGGGGTCGCGCGGATTGTTGTTCCACGGGTTCTGCCCGCTGAGCGAGAACATGGAGAAGCGCGCGCCGAAGCTCTCCGGATTCTGGTCGTAGTCGTGAGAGTCGTACACATCGGTCTCGGGGCAGAGATGAACGTAGCCGCTGGTGTCGAGGAAGGGGCGCGTCGGGTCGATCATCTGGGTGACGGCGAGCAGGCGCTGGGCGCGGGCTGCGCCCTCATCGGGTCCTGTCTCGTTGAGCGGGCACCAGCCGATGACGCAGGCGTGGTTCCGGTCTCGGCGGAGCACTTCCTGCCACTCGGTGACCACCTGCGCGAGCGCCTCCGCGTCGCCCAGGTTGACCCCCCAACTCGGGTACTCGTCCCAGATGAGGTACCCCAGCTTGTCGGCCCAGTATAGGAGCCGCGGCTCGAACACCTTCTGGTGCAGGCGGGCTCCGTTGAACCCCGCGGCCATGGACAGCTCCACATCCCGCTTGAGGGCCTCGTCGGTGGGCGCGGTGTAGATGCCGTCCGGGTAGAATCCCTGATCCAAGACGAGGCGCTGGAAGATTGGCTTGTTGTTGATGAGAATGCGATTGCCCTCGATATGGACTTTCCGCATGCCGAAGTAGCTATGCACCTCGTCGAGGGTCTCGCCGTCGTACTCGACGGTCAACTTCAGGTCGTAGAGGAACGGGCTGCCGGGCTCCCATGCTTTGGGCTCGGGGATCTGTAGAAGGGCATGGGTTGAACGCCACGCAGCCGAGACTATGTCCTCGGCTACCAGCGTCTCCCCATCGAGAGCCTGGACGCGCACGGTGCGGCCGGTCGACGGCCCGGAAACGGAAACCTGAACGAGGGCGCGTCCGGCGTCAAGATCGGGCACGACCTCGAAGTCCTTCAGCCATGTCCGCCCGGCGGCCTCCAGCCAGACCGTCTGCCAGATGCCCGTCGTGCGTGTGTAGACGCACCCGTGGCTCTCCTGCTGATGACACTGTTTGCCCGTGGCTTGCTTGCCGGAAGCCGTGTCATCATGCACCTGCAGGACCAACTCATTGGGGCCGTCGACCACGTGGTCGGTGATGTCGAGGCAGAAGGGCGTGTAGCCGCCCTTGTGCCCACCGACAAGGGTGCCGTTGACCCAGACCCGCGTCTCCCAGTCCACGGCGCCGAAATGCAGGAGCAGGCGCTTGCCGCGCATCGATTCGGGAACGGTGAATTGACGGCGGTACCAGACGTGGAGCATGAAGTCCGTGGTGCCGACGCCTGAGAGTTCGCTCTCCGGGCAGAAGGGCACTAGGATCGTGCTCGAGAGATCCCTGCCGCTCATCAGACTGCGCTCTTCGCCGGTGTTCTCCGCGTCGATCTCGAACTGCCATGTCCCATTGAGATTCAGCCACAGCGGGCGCTGGAAATCTGGACGGGGATGCTCCGGGCGGGGGATGTCAGCGCCTTGCGCACCCACGGCCGCGATAGCGAGCAGGCCGCTCACGATCAGGATGAATTCGAGACTAGGCATGATCGCCTCCTGTACTGCTCAGTATTGCGGTGGCAGTTCGACGAGGGTCTCGTGCTGTCCTCCCGATGACTGTCTGTGCATAGGAGAACACGGACGCGAGGCCCTAGTCGGCCTCGCGCGGTATCGGGATCGCGGGCGGTGGAAACCGCCTCCGCCTCAGATTGACGTCAGCGATGCACTTCCCGGCCGGACGCAGCTTTGGACCGGATGCGTTTCACAGGTGAGCGGCTGCGCTACATGCTCGCCGCGAAAGCCGGGTGGCCGGCCTCGGACAGCACGTCCTCCACCGCCGTCAGGAGAACGCCCGGGTCAAAGGGTTTCTGCACGTAATGTGTGCAACCGAGCTTGTGGCCCTGGGAGACCTTCTTGACATTCGCCAGATCCGTGACGACCAAGACTGGGATGTCCTCCCACCCGACAGTCCCGCGGATGATGCGTAGCGTGTCCCAGCCGGACAGGCCGTGCATCGCCACTTCGAGCAGCAGTAGGTCGGGCTTGCGCTGCTCCAGCTCTGCAAGAGCGTCGAAGCCGTTATCGACCGCTTTCACCCTATAGCCCTCTTGACGCAGAATCAACCGGTACTGTGAGCACGCTTCCGGGCAGTCATCAATCGCTAGTATCCTGATTGGCATCGCTTACCCTCCACGGTAGGAGCGTCTCTCATGACCTCTCAGCTTCGTCGTGTGTGCTCTGGTTGATCAAATCATGATATATTATTGAGCAAACCTTGAGAAATGTCAAGCCTGTTTTCCTGATCTTGCCGATGGCCTTGCCCGATGAGACCACCACACCGCCGACACTCGGGCCCACTGCCGGGAGGATTACGCGATGAGAGCGGTGAAATCACAGGCGCGAAGAGCACTCCTGACGCGAGCGCCGTTCCCCTCGGGCTCTCGGGCTGTGGGGCAGACAAGGAGGCGCGCACATGCTTCTCACGGGTTCTCAGCGACGGATCATCGGGCAGGGGGCCGGCTCTTCGAGAGCCTTCGCGATAGCGCTTGTCTGCATGGAGTTGATTGTGGTGATTGCACTGTCAGCGCACGGTGCGCTTGGCGCGGAGTACTATGTCTCGAACGCCGGGTCCGATGACGCAGACGGACGATCGCCACAGACCGCCTGGAGGACCCTCGCCTACGTGAGCGCCCAGTCCTTCGAGCCCGGCGACATCATCCGGCTGCGGCGCGGGGATGTCTGGCGCGAGGGTCTGCGGCCCTGCAGCGGCACGGAAGATGGCCCGGTCACCTACTCGGCCTACGGCGACGGGCCCAAGCCGCTGCTGCTAGGCTCGTTGCGCATGAACCGCCCCGATGACTGGGTGGATGAGGGCAACAACATCTGGGCTACGCGCGAGCCTAATGTCACGGCGACGGGCACCGAACTCATCCGCAACTCGGACTTCTCAACCGGGGTCGGGCACTGGTCGCTGTACGCAGAGAACGGCGCCAAGGCCCGGGTCGCGCGCGATACGGAGCAGTTCGTTTCAGCTCCGTCGGCGTGCCGGATCGACTGCGAGGCCCCGGGCAAGAACAGTTCGGACATCCAGTTCTATATCTCCTCGCTGCCCATCGAGGAGGGCAAGATATACCGGCTCTCGTTTCGGGCGAAGGCGACCGTGCCTCTCGACTTGCACACCGCGCGGCTGATGGCCACGGGCCCGCCATGGGCGGGATACTCCCGTGAACTGCCCTCGCGCAGGCGCGTTACCGGTGAGTGGCAGGAGTTCCACGACTACTACACGGCGGTGCGCACGGCGCAGGACGGGCGGCTCACATTCTTCCTGGGTGGCCTGCTGCCCGAGGGGGCCGGCTTGTTCATCGACGATGTGAGCTTCCGCGAGGCCCAGGGAGAAGTCCTCGGGGCTGACGTCGGCAATATCATCCTCAACCGTGAGGAGCTCTGCGGCGTGAAGGTCTGGAACGAGGAGGACCTCGATACCCAGGGCGAGTACTGGTACGACGAGGAATCCCGGCGGCTGAAGATGTACTCCGTCGGCTGCCCGGCGACGGTCTACACCGATATCGAGTGCGCCTTGCGCCTTCACATGATCAACCAGTCGGGCGGGCACCATATCGTGTACGAGAACCTGGCGCTGAAGTACGGCGGCGCCCACGGGATCGGCGGCGGAAGTACCCACCACATCACCGTGCGCGATTGCGATTTCGGCTTCATCGGTGGGGGAGACCAGATGGGCGGCGACCGAACGGTGCGCTTCGGCAACGGCATCGAGTTTTGGGGCGCCGCCCACGACAATCTGGTGGAGCGCTGCCGGCTTTGGGAGATCTACGACGCGGCCCTGACCAACCAGAGTGGTGGCCCGCAGACTGACGAGACTATCACGTACCGGAACAACCTGATCTGGAACTGCGAGTACTCCTTCGAGTACTGGAACCGTCCGGAGGCCTCGCTGACCGAGAACATCCGCTTCGAGCACAACACCTGCATCAACGCGGGGCACGGCTGGGGCCATACTCAGCGACCGGACCCGAGCGGGCGCCACCTGTGTTTCTACACCAGTCCGGCCCGGGCGAAGGGTATCAGCATCCGCAACAATATCTTCTACGAGGCACGGACCAACGCGTTCTACGCCCCGACCTGGACCGACGAGCAGGTGGAAGCGCTTGAGCTCGACCACAACTGCTGGTTCCAGGCGCAAGGCGTCATGATGAGCCTGAAGGACACGCCCTACACGATGGATCAATTCGCTGAGTATCAGACGCAGCGCGGCCAGGAGCCGCATGACGCCGAAGGGCTTGACCTGCGACTTCGGGCTGATTCGCCGTGCATTGATGCGGGCGGAGATGTCGGTGTGACGACGGACTTCGCGGGAGCGCGTCGTCCACAGGGGGACGCGCCGGACATCGGCGCCTACGAGCACACGGGGGAGTAGATGGCCTGGCAGGCGAGCCGGCGAAAGGGCAGATACTTGAGACGCGCCAATCAACAAGGAGACAAGCAATGGTCATCAGGTTCGCCGTGGCTCTACTTCTCATTCATTCACTCGTATGCGTGGCCGACGATCAAAGCGAAAGAGGAAAGACAATGAACGTTGAGGGCGAAAGCCTGGTGCTGGCGAAGACCGACCCGGGCAACCTGTGTTTCGACCAGGTGGTGGAAGGAAGCCTGACCTTGCGTAGCACCTTCGTGGCCGGGAAGGAAGGCTCCGTTGTCTACGAAGAGGGCCGCGACTATGTGGTCGACTACGC
>JALGSS010000411.1 GCA_029821745.1 Candidatus Zipacnadia bacterium | reverse complement strand
CGGGCGGTGCTACTGGGACACGGAGATTGGCACGCGGCCCGAAGGCTTTGATGATCTGGACCACCTGAAGGTGATCTCGGAGGCATGCGAACAGGCCGGCCTGCAATGCCTCGTCCAGTTCTGCACCTTCGTCGAGGGGGCCGCGACCGACCCCACGGATCTCATCAAGCAGCACCCGGAGTTCGCGGAATACCACGAGGGCCGGCCGACGGAGCTGTCCGAGCGGAAAGGGCAGGTCTTTGGCTGCCCGGATCGCCCAGAAGTGCGTGCGTATGAGCTGGACCTGATCCGCGAGATCGTCACCAAATACCCGTGCGTCGACGGCATCAGCTTCGACTACATCCGGTATGGGGACGACAAGTGGTGCGACTGCGAACACTCGAAGGCGATGCAGGCCAAGTTCGGGGCCGAGCATCCGGAACTGGGGCCGAACGAACTGCGGCACAAGTTCGCGGAGGAGCAGATCGTGAGCTTCACGTGGGATGTGCGGCGCGTGCTGGACGAGGTGCGCCCCGGCCTGCTGCTCCACGGTTACTGCCACCCGACCTGGGCCAACCGGTTCCCGCTCAATTACCTGTCCTTCCGGGCTTCGGCGCATGGAGATCAACCGGGCCGAGGCGGGCCATGGTCGCTGGAGAAGGTCGCGGGATCGGCGAAGCGCAACGTGGAGCTCGCCGATGACCACGTGGAGTTCATGCGGGCGTCCCCGATGGCCGATACGGGGTACACCGGCTGGGCGAAATCCCCCGAGCGCTTCCGGCGGGAGCTGCGGCTCATCTACGAGGCCGGGGCTCGGGACATCATGGTCTACCTGTATAGCACCTTGCGCGCGAAGCCCGAATTGCGCGAGATGCTGGCCGAGGAGTTCGCCGAGTAGACGCGTCAAGACTGCCTGAACGCGACGCACCCAAGGAGTGTCCTGCTCATGCCGCGACCGATGCTCGTGCTCATCGCCTGTCTCACTCTGACCGTCGCCGCCGGCACCATGGCGACGGCTCAGACCACGCTGCAAACCTCATCTTTCGTCTGGGAGCTGTCGGCGGACGGACGCACCGAGTCGTTCCTGGACAAAGCCACCGGACTTGAGTTGGCCTCCGGGCGTGCGCGAGCCTTTGAGTTGGAGACAGAGGACGGCACCTTCACGCCCGAGCAGGTCCTGCTTGAGCGAGGGCTGACGGTGACCTTCTCTGAGGACTCGGGGAAGGCGACCTTCGACATCACCCCCGGTCCGCGGCACATTCTCCTCAAGCTGCGCGACCTCGAGACGAAAGCGCCGTTCCGCAGGCTGACTCTGTGTCGGCTGCACGTGCCCACCGGAGGCACGCGCTCAGGTCTGCTCAATGCATGGCGAGGGGAGCAGTCGGCGGTGTGCGTGATGGGCTTGAGCCCGTCGGTGAGGCCGTCCGGAGGACAGCCTGCCGGTGGGACTGCATCCCCGGGAGCCGGCGCGGACGCTGAGTTCACCACTGATGCAAGAGAAGGCAGAGGCGCGGCCCGGCTGATCGGGAGGAACCCCACGGACAAGGGCGCGTGGACGTTCTGGCTCAACGTGTACTCCAGGCCCAAGGACTTGACCGGGCACGTCGGGATCGGCGCCTGGGTCAAGGGTGACGGCAAAGGCGAGCTGCTGAAGATACAGCTCCATGACAGCCTCGGCCACTACCGAGACTACTACATCACGATCGACTTCGAGGGCTGGAAGTACTGCGAGTTGCCCAAGCCTGAGGGCGAGGCGATCGACTACACCCGCATCACCCACTGCAATCTCTACTTCAACAGCATTCCCGCGCAGACGACTGTGGAATGCGTCGTCGACGAGATCCGCGCGCTGAAAGAGCTGACGGGCAAGCCCAGCACGAACCGCGAGGACATCGTGCTGGAGACCTTCGAGGAACCTGGCGCTCCCTACTTCAGTGAAGCCGCGACGGCGCTGGAGGCGGCGTGTGTTTCCGCGTACGGTACTGAAGATGCGGGCGTGGCAGTCATCGCGTGCCCATCGGGCGACCTGGGATCAGTGATCGAGGAGGTCGAGCTTGCGGCAGGGCTGCCCAGTCCCCACTTCGATGGCGTTTGGAGCAAGACGTCGCCTGACGTCAAGCGTTCGTACCTATTCATCCAGGGACTCGGCGTCGAGAATGTTGAGGAGGTCATTGAGTTCGCGAAGAAGGGTCACTTCTCGCTGATTCTCATCGGCCAGGGGTGCTGGTGCACGAGCCTGGGCCACTTCCCCATCAACACGCGCTACTACCCCAACGGGATCGACGACCTGACGGCGGTGGTGCAGAGGATACAGGGCGCAGGCTTCAAGGTCGGTCTGCACTTCCTGGCCGCCGCGATTTCGTCGAATGACGCCTATGTGACACCTGTCCCCGATGACCGCCTCGTCATGGATGTGTTCGCCGATCTCGCCGGCGATGTGGATGAGAAGGCTGATTTCATTCCCACAGTGACTGCGCCGCAGGCCTTCCCTCCGACTGAAGAGGGCTACATGGGTGACTCAGCCGTTCTGCGCATCGGGGATGAGCTGATCACTTACGGGTCTGTGTCACTGGAGGAGCCCTTCGGCTTCACGGACTGCAAGCGAGGAGCATATGGCACCGCCATCTCCGCGCATCGACAGGGCGACCGGATCGCTCACGTGAAGCGATCTTACAACTACTTCCTGCACGATGTGGACAAGGGCCTGACGACTGAGGTCGCCCAGCGGGTGGGTGAAATTGCCAACACCGCCGGCGTCGACATGCTGTACTTCGACGGGTCCGAGCGCCTGAAGGGCCCTCACTGGAACTACAATGCCCGGCTGCACAAGGCCTACTGGGATGCCCTGGATCGCCCGAACGAGATGCTGCTGCAGGCCAGCAGCGTTTCGCACTACTCGTTCCACATGCTGTCGCGATATGCGTCCGCTGATGGCGTGGCTGATCTCAAGGGATACCTGGATGACCGGTTGCCGAGGTTCACGTGGTACTCCGACAACCTTCTGCCCCTGGACCTGGGCTGGTATGGGATCTGGAGCACGGGCACCACGCCGGACCAGATCGAGTACATCTGCCAGAAGTCGCTAGGCTTTGGGTGTTCGGTGAGCATCCAGACGAATCCGAGGATGATCCAGACACATCCGCGGATGGACGAGTTCATCGACATCATCAGCAAGTACGAGGATCTGCGCTTGTCCGGGCGCGTGCCGGAGGAGATGCTGGCGCGCCTTCGCACCCCCGGCGAGGAGTACAAGCTCACGGTGGACGGGGACGACTACTCGTTCCAGCGGGTGGTGTGGGGCCCGGAGGTCGCGCTCACGCCTGACAATCCAGAGGCTGAGATTAAGCTGCCGGTCGACCCGGCTCTGGGTAAGCCGCGCATCGGTTTCGAGGTCCGCGCGGGCCGGCAAGTGGCCCCGGGGCCGTCGTACGATGCCCCCGGAAACTGGCTGCTGGAGGATTTCGAGGACTTGACCCCTTACGGCGCGCGTGGAGAGGGCGATCTGGCGAAGTATACCGTCGGGACGAACCTGGCCGGCAATACCAGCCCGGGCGTTACGCAGAAGCTGGAATCCATCACTGAAGGGGCGAAGCTCGGAGAACGTTGCGCACGGTACACGGCCACGAGCACGCGCACCGATGACGGCGGCTGGTCGGCCATCGGCAAGCGGTTCGCAGCGCCGCCGGATCTCCGCGAGCATGTCGGCCTCGGCGTGTGGATTCACGGCGACAACAGCGGCGCGAAGCTGAAGATACAGCCCCGGGGCACTCACGGGAAAGCCCAGGACTACTACACCCCCATCAACTTCACGGGGTGGCGGTTCTTCGTCCTCGTGCGCCCGGAAGTGCCGTACCCGGAGCCCATCGTGTACGACAAGGTGACGTACCTGACCTTCTACTACAACGGCATCCCGGCCGGGAAGACCTGCACGGTGCTGATCGACGGGCTGAAGGCTCTGCGGACGATCGGCGAGGTCATGACTCCGGCGCCCAGCTTCACGGTCGGTGAGCAGTCGCTGTCCCTCGACGCCGAACTCGGGCCGGACGGGCTCCTGCTGTACGGAGGTGGCGACTCCGCAGTCGCCAAGGGCCCGGGCGGGCTCCGGGCGACCGTCCCGGTGCAGGGCAGCCTGGATGTGCCTCCCGGGGCCGAGTGCACGGTGACAGTCAGCGCCGCCGGCCCGCGCAAGCAGGTGCGGGAGTTGCTTGCACGAGGCTACGTAGTATACGAGTAGCCTGTGCGGGTCAGCCCGACAAGCTGCGGGCCAGCGCGACGGCTGTGTCGACCAGTATGGGTGCGGACTCTCGCGCCAGACCCAACGGGCGAGGCTCCGGGGTCCAGGAGTACAGGAAGCTGCGGTCGACCTCGTAGCCACCCTCGTCATGGGCGGATTCCGAGGCCACATAGCAGCGCAGCAGGTTCGAGTAGCCGAGCGTCCAGATCGCCCTTCCTGCGAGGCGGCGCTTGATCTCGAGACCGATCTCGCAACTGATCTCGCCGCCCATCGCGACGAGGGTCAGGGGGCCAATGGAGAGCGCCTGCACCTCGACCGGCAAAGCATCCGCGAGCTTGCCCTTCTCAGCGATGGTCTTCCGGGCGGCTTCGGCCCAACGCTTCTCCCACTGGTTGCTTTCCTCAAAGGCCGCGAGTTGCTCTTCCGACGGTTGCCCTCTGGCGGGCAGTTCAGCGATGTCGGAAGCCGTCGCGAGGGGTCCGTCCAGCACAGTCGCTTCGCCGCATAGAGCCGCCAGGATGGCGCGCCCGAGCTCATGGCCAATTTCGTAGACCACCTCCACGGGACCCGAGGCGAAGGTGCCCCTGGCGGTGATATTGCGCGGCTTCACATCTCCTCCGCAGGCTTGCAGGAAGACGGGGAGACAGCCGGGGAAGGCGTCGCGCAATACATCCCGCGC
>JALGSS010000410.1 GCA_029821745.1 Candidatus Zipacnadia bacterium | reverse complement strand
ACCAGGGGCATGAAGATGAAGCGCACCTCGATCCCGGCGTCGGCACAGCGCCGGGCCGCGTCCAGCCGCGCCTCGAAGGGCGGCGCCCCCCACTCGAAGTCCGTGGCGATCTCAGGGGGATTGAGAGACCAACTCGCGACGACCTGCCCGGGCCCTTCCACCTCCGCGAAGGCCTCAATGAGCCCGTCGACAGCGGCTGATTTCGTGAGGAACACGAGGTGAGCGTTGGCGTGGGCTCGGACGAAGGGCACCAGGACCCGCGTGAAGTTCGCGATGGGATCGAGCTGAAGCCCATCTTGTATCTTGCCCACGTAGAAGCTCACGGTCCCCGGCGCCCGATCCAGGGCCGTCTGCATGGCGTCGAGTATGTCCAGGAGGTTGGTGAACAGGCGCACCGTGGGTGAGAAGCGCACGCCGGGGCTGCCGCTCAGGTAGCAGAACGCACAGTTATAGAAGCAGAACCAGGAGGGATGGACGGCGTTGTAGTGAGTGCACAGCGTGCCCGCGTCGGCCTCCGGGTCCTCGTTGCGGGACACGGGCTTGCCCATCCGGCCGAGCACCAGCATTCGCTTGCCATGGTCGATGCGTTCCAGCGCTGTGTGGCCGGGCACTCTCACCCGGTTGTGGGGGGTGTCGCGTGCGTCGGTGACACGCGCAGACGGAAAGGCTGCGATGACTCGCTCGCAGTAGGCGGCTTCATGCGGGCGGGCATCGCAGCCTTTTGTCAGGACGATCTCGCTGGGCTGCCACGAGAGCGGCTCCGGGCGAATCGGGGCCCGGACCTGCACCTCACGGACCAACTCTACCCAGCGAGTGTCAAGCGTCATGGCCTGGGTTCGGGCACGACGGATTAGAAGCCGATTCTGGTCTTCTGGAACTTGGAGTGACCGTCCAGGAATGCCGCGTTGAAGCCGTCGTTGTGGCGAACGGCCTCGTGGGCGGGCTGGTGGGCCGTCGTCGGTGTGCCGTGGGGGCAGGTCCCGTCGTACAGGAGCACGTGCTCCGACGGAGTCTGGTACGACGCCAGTTTGGCCAGCGAGTTCCAGTTGATACAGGTACCGTTATCGCGCATGTTGGAGTAGGTATAGCCTCCCCAGTACACTCTCGTCCAGGTGCCGCAGCCGCCGCACGCAGTCCCGCGGACGATCCAGCCGCCGCCGCCATCCCATGACGGGCACACGAAGAGCTGCTCGTTCTTGACGTACGGCGCGATCATGCCGGTCCAGCCGTCAATGTTCAGCCGGGCGCCCGGTATTGTCTCGTCATAGTCCTGGATATACATGAGGAAGCCCAACGCGATCTGTTTCGTATTACTCAAGCAGCTAGTCTGGCGCGCTTTCTCACGAGCTCGGGCAAAGACCGGAAAGAGAATTGCGGCGAGAATGGCGATAATGGCGATCACGACCAGTAGCTCTATCAGAGTGAAGCCACGTTTCATGGGAGTCTCCTTATGTTTGCTCTACAGTGTTTGCGCCCAAATATTTGCATATCTCTAATATATACTATACCCGCTGGCGGAGGAACTGTAAACGATGGCCTGCCGGTTCGCCGGGTCGAGGGGCGTGGCGGAATCACGCGCGGGTCGGGAAGGTGTCCGCGCATCCCCCGTCGAACTGAGCGCAATCCTATCACACATGACTCCATCAGGAGCGATCACTATGGCCGAGCGCAAAGTCGCTCTCGCAACAGCCGCACACCCAGACGATGTCGAATTCATGATGGCAGGTACCCTCGCCCTGCTGGGCGATGCCGGATATGAGCTGCACATCTTCACCATCGGCAACGGCAACTGCGGCACCGCCACCCATACCCACGAGGACATCAAGCGCATCCGCGCCGGCGAGGGGCATGATGCCGCGTCGGTGATCGGGGCTACGTACCATGAGGGCCTCGTGAACGATATTGAGATCTTCTACGAACCCGAACTCCTGCGGCAGGTGACCGCCATCGTCCGCCGGATCCAGCCCACCGTGGTCCTGACGCAGTCGCCCCAGGACTACATGGAGGACCACCAGAATTCGGCCCGCTTGACCGTCTCGGCGTGCTTCACTCGTGGCATGCGCAACTGGATCACCCACCCGTGGGTCGAGCCGACCTTGCAGGACGTGTTCCTGTACCACTGCCAGCCGTACGGGAGCGTCGGCCCCTTGCGCGAGCCGATCATGCCCCACATGATGGTGGACGTCTCGTCCAAGATCGAGATCAAAGAGGAGATGCTGCGCAGGCACGCGTCCCAGAAGGATTGGCTCGACGTGAGCCAGGGCAAGGACGCGTACTTGATCTCCATGCGGGAGGGCTGCGAGGCCCTCGGCAAGCTCGCCCCGAGCCCGGTGCCGTACGGCGAGGGCTTCCGCCAACATCTGCATGTCGGCATGTCGGGCGAGGATGGCGACCCCATCTCGGACGTCCTCGGCGACTTGGTGCAGAGGCTGGAAGAGTAGACGCAGACGGACCCGTGTCAACGGCCCCGCTGCGAAGTCGGGGCCGTTGACGTATCAGCCGCGAGATGTTCCGCACCCAACAGTGGCGCGAGGGAGTGGCCCCGATGTCGGCAGAATCCCGCCCGAATATCCTGTACATCATGACGGACCAACAGCGCTTTGACTTCATGAGCCTGTATGGCCTGTCCGCCTGCCGGACTCCCCGGCTGGATGCCCTTGCCAACGAGGGCGCCCGGTTTGATCGCGCCTACACCGTCTGCTCCCTGTGCTCGCCGGCCCGGGCGTCGATGCTGACGGGGCGGTTCCCCCATAGCCACCGGATGTGGAACAACAATGACATGATGCAGTGGGCGGTCCGTGATCTCCCCGACGACGTGGAGTTGATCAGCCGGCCCCTCAATGAGGCCGGCTACCGCTGCGGGTACATGGGCAAGTGGCACTGCGGCGAGGCGAAAGTGCCCACGACCTACGGCTTCGAGGGCATGGACGTACCCAATTACGGCAACCCGTACGCGACGGCCCAGTATGCGGAGTATCTGAAGCGCACGGGCCTGACGAAGCCGGAACGCAGGCCCGCCATCATGGATTGCAGCCCAGTCCAGTCACCGATAGCCGGGGAGCTTGTCGGCGACATCCGCGCAAGCAGCACCTGGTTCCTTACCGACTACGCGATCGATCGGTTGGAGGGCCTGGAAGACCAGCGCCGCTCGGACGGCCGGCCCTGGATGCTCTTTGCATCCTACTGGCTTCCCCATCACCCCTACTTCCCGCCCACGGAGTACCTGGAGCAGTATGATGTCGATGAGATCGCGCTCTGGAGCAACTTCCACGACGATCTCGCCGGGAAGCCGCCGAATCAGAAGCGCTACCGTGAGAGCTTCCACCGTGCTCAGGAGCACGACGAGGATACGTGGCGAGAGATCATCCGGCACTGCTTCGCCCAGATGACCTTCCTCGACGCGCAGATCGGCCGGCTCCTGGACGCCCTTGCCGCAACAGGCGCGGACCGGGACACAGTCGTCCTGTTCAGCACGGATCACGGGGACATGTGTGGGAGCCACGGCAAGTTCCACGACAAGGACTCGTTCATGTACGAAGAGCTGTACCACATCCCCTTGCTCATACGCCGGCCCGGGGTGATTGAGCCCGGGACCGTCCGCGATGAGTTCGTCTACAACATGGACCTGGCCACCACCGCTCTGGACGTAGCGCGTGCCAGAATCCCCGAGGCCAACCAGGGGCGCAGTCTCATGCCCCTGCTGCAGTCAGATGCCGATTGGCCCGATGACATCTACGCGGAGTACTTCGGTCACCGATTCCTGTCCAGCAATCGCATGGTCCGGTGGGCCGACTACAAGTACGTGTTCAACCCAATCTCATTCGATGAGCTGTATGACCTGGGCGCTGATCCAGGCGAGATGACGAACCTGATTGATGACCCGGCATACGCCGAGATCGCGGCCGAGGGCCGCCGGCGTATCCTGCGCTGGGTCAATGAGACCGGGGACGACATCCGCCATGCCGCGCAGCAGATGCTGTCGTGAGCCGACGCATTGCCTGCCAGACGCCCCACTTGGAGGGAAGATGCTCATGCCCAGTACCGATCGCCCAAATGTGATCCTGTTCCTCACCGACCAGTGGCGCGCCAAGGACGCGGGCTACTGGGGCAACCCGGTGATCAAGACCCCTTGCATCGATTCTCTCGTAGCCGACGGCGCCGGTTTCCGGCGATGCTTCGTCCAGAACCCGGTCAGCACCACCAGCAGGGCGAGCATGGCCAGCGGCTGGTACTGTCACGTGAACGGCCACCGCACCATGCACCACATGCTCCGCCGGCATGAGCCGAACATGCTCCGGACCTTCAAGGAGGCGGGGTACTACGTCTGGTGGGGCGGCAAGAATGATATGATCTCGATCCCCGTCATTCCGGATTCGTGCGATGAGCGAGTCCAGGGAACCGGGGGGCAGCCGACAGCGAAGGTCGAGCCCTGGAAGCTCGGAGACCGTCTCTATCACACCTTCCTGTGGGGAGAGGTCCCGGAGAACTACGGTCCGTCCCTAGGCGATGACTATGTGGCGCAACAGGCTGCTGAGTTCGTCCGCAAGCCGCAGAAAGAGCCGTTCTTCATGCTTGTGAACCAGACATTCCCGCACCCGCCGTATGCGGTTGCTGAGCCGTACTTTTCGATGTATGACCGCGCTGAAGTCCCCTTCCCTATCCGCCCGCCCGAGGGTTTCAGGGGCAAGCCGAAGATCCTCAAGGCCGTGCATGAGCGCATGCGAAGACCGACCGCAACCTGGGCTGGATCATGGACGCGCTCAAGGAAACCGGCCAGTGGGACAACACGGTCGTGGTGGCAAGCTCCGATCACGGGGACTTCGTCGGCGACTACGCGCTGACGGAGAAGATGCAGAACACCTTCGAGGACGCGCTGACCAACGTGCCCTTTGCGATCCGCGTTCCCGGCTGCGAGCCCCTGGGCGACGTCAGCGAAGCGCTGATCGAGATGATCGACCTGCTGCCGACCCTCACGGAGACCTGCGGCATCGAGCTCGGCCACACGCAGTTCGGCAAGTCCCTGTTACCCGTGCTCCGCAGTGAAACCACAGAGCACCGCCCGTATGTCTTCAGCGAGGGCGGCGCACTGGCGACTGAGGTCCACACTCACGAGACCGCCAGGCCCAAGGAGAACATCTAC
>JALGSS010000409.1 GCA_029821745.1 Candidatus Zipacnadia bacterium | reverse complement strand
GCGTCGAGCGCGTTCTGCCCTTCCTCGGGGGCCGCAGCGGCATGGGCAGAGCGTCCTCGGAAGCTCACTTCGAACCGTGCGATCGCGCTGGAACCCGTGTCGGGCATGGTGCGTGACCTGGGGTGCGCCAGCATCACTGCGTCGATCCCGGCCAAGGCATCCTGGGCCAGCATCATCACCTTCCCGCCCCGTCCTTCTTCCGCGGGCGTCCCCATGACCACAACCGTTCCCGGAATCCCCTCCCGCTGCAGCGTCTCCGCCAGGGCCTTCCCAGCGCCCACCGCCGCCGCGCCGATCAGATTGTGCCCGCAGCCGTGGCCGAGCCCTCGCAGCGCGTCGTACTCCGCCATGAAGCAGAAAGTCGGGTCGCCATCGCCCGTGACCGCCTTGTACGCGGTGTTCAGGCCGGCGAAGGGCGTCTCGACCAAGAACCCCCAGGCCCGCAGCAACTCCACATGCCACGCGCAGGCCCGGGTCTCCTCCAGCCCCAGTTCGGGGTTCTCGTGTATCTGTCGCGCGAGCTGTTCCAGTTCGCTCCTGTGGCGGGCCAGCGTGCTGCGGATGTCGTCTTGGACGGAATTCATCTGCATTGCCCCCGTGAAATCAAATCTCCACGTCGCCGAGTGGGAAATGCTGCTGGCAGCCGTAAACGTCCTGGTCGCCGGGAGCGCCGGAACTGCTTCCACGGCGCGGCATGGAGACCTTGACGGTCAGCACGCGCTCGAAGGGTACCACGCGCACACTCTCTTCGGGCACTCCGTACAGAGTGGCGACGCGCGCCGGGTTCAACGCCTCGGAGCCGGCCACGCGGCGGAATGCCTCCACGTCCGGCAGCACAAGATCGATGGTCAGCGTGAAGGGCCCGGCGTTCTTGCTTCGGATGCTCGTGGCGCAGTCGTAAAGGCGCACCGTCACATCTCCCGGAACTCGACAGGGAACAGGGCGGACGGGTCCTGAACCTGCATGAGGTGGTAGATCGCGAACTCGTACACGGGGCCTCCACGAAAGTCTGACGGCGAGAACGGGAAGGCGAGATTCCCGGCGGTTGTCTTGCGGCCCTCAAAATGCTGATGCAAGGCCGTCGACCGCGCCAACTTAAGGACCTGATCGGCCAGTTCCTGAGTGGGCGCGATCACGTCGATCACCAGGCCCACTTCCAGTGGAAGTGGCTCAGGAAGCCCCTCCAGTGGGCCGGTGACGCCGTCCAGACCATACCGGATGAACCGCAGACTGAACTCCTCCGTAACGAAGGGGTCGTCGTGCAGGGCCTGGGCAACCGACTCACGGACGGATGCCTCGATATCCCCCAGACGCTGGATGATCCCCGGGTCTCGGATGCCTGCAATGGTGATGGCTCGGTAGCCGCAGCAGCGTGCGCCCTCAACTTTGACCGTCGGCTGCGCCGGGGGCACCAGACGCGCCCCACGGACCCGCACTCCTCGCGGCCCCGCGGGCTCGAAGGTGCATTCGGATAGATCGACGGTGCCTTCGGGCTCGTGGAACTGGTTGGGATCGGGCTGCTCGTAGAGCGAGTGCGCTGCCACGGACTCCGGGGTGCAGTGGCGGGACGGGTTCGCGGGCACCACTTCGAAGCCCTCTTCATCTATGGTCCCAATCAGCACATCGTTGGCCCCCGCGGGTCTCGCGCACAACGTTCCGCACTCCATGATCTTGCCCAGATGCAGCGCAGGACCATGGCCGAAGCCCCGGCGGATGGCCTCCGCAGCGAAGATGCCCGCGTCACAGCACCGCCCGGCGATCACCACCTGCGCGCCGCCGTCAAGCGCCTCGATGATGGGTCTCGTACCCATCTGGCCCACGATCTGAGTGCACTCGCGCACATGCTGTTCCGTGAGCGCGTGGGCGTTCCCGCAGGGGGACATACGCCCCTGAGCGAGGGCCTCAAGCACTGCGTCCTGCGGCAGGTCCGCGGGGATCACTGCCGCCCGGAAGCTGAGTTCATTCCGCGCGGCGATCTCCCACACGATCTCCAGGAAGCGGTCCAGGTGCGGCTTTGCACCCGAGCCGCCTGCGGTGCCGATGATCAGTGGAATCCCCGAACGGACCGCCGCACACAGAGCGGGTTCGAGATCGCAGGCCACCTGAGCCTCACTGACAAAGCTCTCGCCTGCCCCAAGGTAGTAGGGCCCGGGGTCCGTCGAGCCCGCGTCCACGGCGATGAGGTCCGGCTCCATCGCGAGGGCGCGCTCGAGGCTGTCCAGGGGGTAGCTGTAGCCAAGGAGCCCGCACAGGGAGACCATGCGCAGCTCGCGCTTGTCGCCTGAGCTCACGGGTTCACCTCGGTGTACGTGAAGTCTACGGGGATCCCGAGCTGCTCGTAGGCGTCCGCCAGCTTCTCGCGACCACAGCCATCCAGGTCCTCGAAGTAGTTGCGGCCTGAGGCGTCCATGTCCACGAAGAACGGGCCGAATTGCTCCACCTCGAATACCCAGGTTGCCTCCGTCTTTCCCAGCTCCTCCAGGAAATGGACCTCCCTCACACGCCGCACCTGAGGCCGCAGCAGGTTCCCGCAAACCCCGATCTTGGTCAGATGCACGCCGCCCACATCGCGCAGAGCTCGGGCGGTGTCGGGCCCCATCGTGGTCTTGCCGATGAGAGTGCGTAGGCCCAGCTTCCTCACCACGGGGCCCCCGTAGCGCTCAAACCGGATGCTGGAGGTGGGCTCGATACTCACGACTTCCCAGCCTGCTTCCGTCTCCCGCATGACGGGCCCCACATGGAAGAAGCAGTTGATCTGGTCGAAGTCGAGGGGAGGGACGAGATCCTCCTCGACGGCGCGGATGTGGAAGCGGCTGCGCCCCGTGAAGACAAGGCCGCCGACAGTAACGACCTCCCCGAGCTCTAGTTCGCGGGCCACGGGCTCGGCCATGGGCAACTGAATGTGGCGGATCGTGTCGGTCACGGTAGCTCTCCCGTATAGCGGACCTCACCGTCGCCCGAGACTATCGCGCGCCAGCGGCGGCCGACCAGACATTGAGCATTTACGGCGACGGGTAATGCCGCAGTGTGTGTCATCGCCGTCTCCACGTGCACGGCGAGCACGGAGTTCACGCCTGCCGAACCCATCGGTCCCAGGCCCAGGACCCGGGCCGCCGAGTACAGCTTCTCCTCAATCGCGGCCACCCGCGGATCAGGATGCGCCTGGCGAACGGGCCTGAGCACGGCGGCCTCTTTGGCCAGCTTCATGCACAGGTCAGCGGTCCCGCCGATGCCCACGCCGACGATGGCGGGCGGGCAGATCTTCCCGGAGTAGCAACCGTCGCGGATGGTGTCGATGGCGAACTTCAGGATTCCGGTCTCGCCGTCCGACGGGTACATCATGCGGTAGAACGTGCCGAATATCTCGCTCCCGCCTCCCTTAGGCGCGGCGATGATTTCCAGGCCATCCCCGTCACCCTCGAACCGCAGCTCGACCTTCGGCATCCCGGGGCCCAGGTTGTCGCCAGGGTTCTGGCGGGTCAGTGGATCGACCATTGTTGGGCGCAGGAAGCTCTCGGCAGTGGCCCGGGCGGTCGCGTCCCGCGCCGCCTGATGCAGAGCACCGAAGCCTCCCTCAACGACCGTGTTGCTGCCCGCCGTGATGAAGAATAGCGGGAAACCCGTGTCCGCGCACACCAGGCCCTCGCCCTCGGCGGCAGCCCGCGCGTTCTCCAGGCTCACCTCAATATGTCGGCGCGCCAGCGGATCGGTCTCCTCCTCCAGTGCGGCCACAAGCGCGCTCTCCACGTCAGGCGGCAGATGGGTCGCCGCCAGGCGCGTGGCCTCGTACATTGCCGACGAGATCAACTCAAGCGGGATCATCTGTGTACTCCCGTCACGGAACTGCATGCATGCCCCGGGTTCCGGAGCGTCCTGCAGACGGAATGTTCAGCGCGGGCAGCGCAATCCCTCCTCCGGCGACGGGAGACATCAGCGCCCTGGTCATCGGCAGATCTGGATGAAGACGAAACTCAGGATGAGGGGATCGCCGCGTAGACACCCAGTCGCCGTCTGGACCTCTGGAGCCCCTGAACTGCCAGGCGACATGCTGTGAGTTCTCCGACCACACCGGGCAGCTTGTGGGCATTAGGAGGCCTGTCCGGACGGTCTCACCGTCAACACTCAGGGAGAGCGCGCGCGCTGCCTCCCGGGCGACGACGGCCAGGCGAAGGCCGTCCGGACTCCAGTCCGTCCTCAGGATGCGTCGTTTGGCTGGGCCCATTTGGCCGTCAAGGACCGCGTAATATTGCTTGGACTGATCGTAGTATGGCCCCCCGGCGGGAGAGACATCGTACGTCGTCCGCCCGGCTGAACTGAAGATACCCTCCCTCATCGAGTCCCTGCGCACCCCGCTATACGGCCCCTGTGCCACGCCGTCGACCACCACATAGAAGTCGGATCCTGTACGTGCAAGGTACTGCGAATGGTTGCCATCCGCCGAGAATGCCAGGGAATACTCCCGCACCGCATCGAAGGTGGCCTCATGCATCACACCGTCCTGACACACGCGCCACCGTCCGCCTTCTTGTTGAATGGGGGCAGCCCAATGGTGATCGCTCACGGCCAGGTCTGCGCCAATGCCCTCAAAGGGCCCGTGAAGCTCGGAGTTCACCCAGAGAAAGTGCTCGCCGTCCGCCCAGTCGCCTCGGCAAACATGCGCGATCACAGTGCGCCCATCAGGGCTGATCACGGGGCTGGCAGCCGCCACATAGTCAAATGGGTCGCTCTCCTGCCCGTCCACAAGCAGGCGCGCCCCGAATTGCCCCCCCTTCGCCGCAAGCTTCACGCCTTCTGCAGATGCATCATCGAAGACGCTCTGGCGCCGGCCGTTGACCCACACCGCGACGCGGCCGACCACCCGCGGCTGGTCACTGATGTGACCCTCAACGCGAGCATTGTGCTCACAGAAGAGCAGCAGCAGCTCCTCCACAGGCCTGCTGATAGCCACTCGGGCGTCCCCGGGGACGGACATGCCCTCCAGAGCATCTAGAATGTCCAGGTGAAGCCTGTCTGCGTCTGGCGGCGATTGCCCGCTGATGGCACTCCTGATCACTTCGTCCAGAGATCGCATGGTCTGCATGCCTCCTCCCGGCGACGGGCCACCTCAGGTGGGACGTGCGACCCCGAGGTGACCCCGCGTGGTTGGTCGCTCATTCGCCCTGGAAGTTGGAGCGGCTTTTTGCAGCACGCTCGCGGGCCCGGACGGCCCACTGGGCCGCGACGTTCCCGATCCGGGACAGGTCGATGTCAGGGACTACGCCACGGCTGCTCGCCTTGGGCGGTGTGGCCTGCCGGTTGGTTACGGCACCGCGCCGGCGGGTTGCTGTTTCACGCATGGGAGCACCTCCTGCCTTGCTGGG
>JALGSS010000408.1 GCA_029821745.1 Candidatus Zipacnadia bacterium | reverse complement strand
TAGGTACCCAGTGCGAGACCGATCAACGCATCACTCCCGGTGAAAGGTCGCCCCAACATGTATGAGCTCATCGTCGAGAGAGACTTCTCCGCAGCCCACTATTTGCGCGGGTACGATGGGGCCTGCGCGCGCATGCATGGGCACAACTACCGCGTGGAGGTCAGCGTGGTCGGAACTGAACTGCGCACAGAGGGGTACTTGATCGATTTCGGGGACGTGAAGGCGCTCTGTGACACGGTCATTGAGCAGATGGACCACCGGATGCTGAATGAACTGCCGGCCTTCGCGGACTCGAATCCCACTTCTGAAGGCATCGCGCGCCACATCTATGAGGAAGTGCGCACGCGCCTGGACGACCCGGCCGTGAGCGTGCAGCACGTGCGTGTGTGGGAGACCCCCGGCCAGTCGGCCATCTACCGGGAGGACTGACATGCGCGCCGTCGCCCTGATATCCGGCGGGCTTGATTCCGTCGTTGCCGCCTGGGTGGCGCGGAGTGACGCCGACATCGCCGTCGCCCTCACGTTTGACTACGGCCAGCGCGCCGCAGCCCGGGAGATTCAGGCGGCGGGCAACGTAGCCCAGAGACTAGGCTGCGAGCACATCGTCATTGAACTGCCGTGGCTTGGGAAGCTAGGGCAAAGCGCTCTCACGGATGTTTCCGCCGATGTTCCCGAGATCGCGCCGGACCAGTTGGATGATGCCGACCGCACCGAGAAAACGGCGGCTGCGGTGTGGGTGCCCAGCGACGTTCCCGGACAACTCGCGGGAGTTCATGACCCGTGCGGATCGGTTTTTCGAGTTCTCGACGCAGCGCAAGCCGAGGGTCCTGAGTCCGACGGTCGATCTGAGCAAGACGGAGATTGTCGAGCTGGCGACCGCGACGGGTGCGCCAATTGACCTCGTGTGGAGCTGCTACTTCGGCGGGGATGAGCACTGCTGGCGGTGCGAGTCCTGCAGACGGCTGCAACGCGCTCTTGAGAGCGCCGGGGTTTGGGCGGACTGGAACGCCGGGCGGCTGGACTAGCAGGCGCGCGACACGAAGTGAGCCGTAGCGCGAGGACGTGACTTGCACGCCCTGCCGTTCATGACAACGATGCGACCGGCGCGGTACAAGCCCGCGCCCTACAATTGCGGACCTCGCGGCACCAGCCGCAGGCCTTCGGCGTTTGCCGTTGGTGGGCCAGACGATCCCGTCTGGCTGCCGTCCTTGGCAACGACGCGGCCGCGTAGTGAAGACCAAGCGACACGAAAAAAGCCGCCCGGCTGACATGCCGGGCGGCCTTCACTACTGCAGGCAGGTCCGGAATGCGGTGGCTATTTGCCCTGCAGGCGGGCCGCGTCGATGACGTTCTTGAGCAGCATCGCGGTGGTGACGGCGCCGACTCCGCCCGGAACCGGAGTGATCTGTGAGGCGATCTCGACCGCTTCATCGAACACCACGTCGCCGACGGTCTTCGTCTTGCCCTCGTCGTCCTTGATGCGGTTGATTCCTACATCGATGACGACCGCGCCCGGCTTGACATGCTCGCCCTTCACAAGCCCGGCCTTGCCGACAGCGACGACGAGCAGGTCGGCCTTGGTGCTGTGAGCCTTCAGGTCCCGGGTGCCGATGTGGCACACTGTGATGGTGCAGAACTTGTCCAGCAGCAGCAATGCGCTGGGCTTGCCGACGATCTCGCTGTGGCCCACCACGCAGACCTCGATGCCCTTGCCGACGCATTGCATCGGCTCATCGAACAATGCCACGCCGGAAGCCTTCGCGAGCTCGAAAACAGCCTGAGCGGTGCACGGGGCCAATGTCGTGCTTCCCTGTACGACGCGCCCGAGATTCGCCGGGTGCACGCCGTCCACGTCCTTGTCGGGGTCGATGGCTCGCTGGCAGGCACGGGAGTCCACGCCCTCCGCCACCGGCATCAGAAGGATGATCCCGGTCACGTTCGCATCAGCGTTCAGTTGCCCGATATTGCCCTCGACGGTCGCCTGGTCGGCCTCCGCGCCCAGTTCCACCAGTTCGTACGCGATCCCGACCTCTTCGCAGGCTTTCTTCTGCGCCTTGGCGTAGAAGGCCGCGCCCTTGTTGTCGGTGGCGAGGATGGCCGCCAGCTTCGGTGGCGTTGCCATCTCGGCGATGGCCGCCTTTACGTCGTCCTTGATCCTATCGGCGATGGGTGCTCCCTCGAGCAATCTCGCGCTCACGATCGTTCGCTCCTCAAGCATGCATCTCGGTTGATTGGAGACGGCCTCATTCAGGTGGGGCCCCAGGGACCCCGGGATGGCGTGCGACTGCGGTGTGGCTGATGCAGGCGCCGGGGGTATCGCAGACTTCGAACCCGGCCTCTCGCGCGACATCCAGTTCAGCGTCGAACCGGCGTCGCCCGACGTGCATGTTCGGCTCCGCCACTAACACCGCGCCGTCACTACCTAGCTGTCCGCGCAGGTTCGCCCATAGCGCGGCGTGATCCTCTATCTCGTGCAGTACCCAGTACATCAGGATGAAGTCGAAGGGTCCCCTCGGCTCCATTTCGTCGGCCGATTGCAGGACGGTGGACACCTTCGCGTGGTCCGCGTGTCTTGTGCATCGCCGGTAGGCGCGGTCAAGCATCTGCTGCTGGACATCCAACAGGACGAGTTCGCCCTCGGGGCCCAATAGCCGGCTGAGGGCTTCGGAATGGAACCCGAACCCGCAGCCGATGTCGAGAATCCGGTCGCCCTCCGACACGTGATCGGCCAGCTCACGCTCAGGATGGCAGAGCCACCGGCGCAGGACATTGTCGAAGCTGTAGGTGAACCACCAGGGACACACGTGTGCCATGCCCGGGCGCTCCTCGTGTACCATTCGTTGCTACATCGCGGCCCGATCAGAACAGGCCGACGGTGTTCCCGTTCTCGTCGACGTCCACGGCCAGTGCCGCCGGCTTCGTCGGTAGGCCCGGCATCGTGCGCATGGTTCCGCACAGGGGATACAGGAACCCGGCGCCAATCGACGGGCGGATGTCCCTGATCGGCACGACAAACCCAGTCGGCCGGCCTTTCAGCGACGGATCGTGGCTCAGGGACAGGTGCGTTTTCGCCATACAGATCGGCAGGTTCGCGTAGCCCTGGGCGGTGAAGGTCGCGATCCTCTTCTCGGCCTCGGGAGCGTAGTCGACACCATCCGCGCCGTAGATCTTGGTCGCGATGGTCTCGATCTTCTCCTTGATTGACGCGTCCAGTTCGTACAGGTACTTGAAGTCGCTGGGCTTGTCGCAGGCAGCCACGACGGCCTCGGCCAGTTCAGCGCCACCCTCGCCGCCCTTGGGGTGCACGAGGCTGAGTTCCGCCGCGTCGGCGCCGGCTTCCATCGAAATGCGCCGGACGGCCTCCAGTTCGGCCTCGGTGTCGTAGGGGAAGGCATTGATCGCGATGACGACGGGCAGCCCGAAGGACTTCATGTTCTCGATGTGCTTGATCAGGTTCGCGGCACCCTTCTCGAGGGCGGGCAGGTTCTCGCGCTCGAGCTCTTCCTGCGGGGGCTTAGTGCCAGGGGCGAACTTGAAGGCGCCGCCGTGCATCTTGAGGGCTTTGCAGGTCGCGACGATGACCACGCAGCTTGGCTGAAGGTTACCCGAGCGGCACTTGATGTCGAGGAACTTCTCCGCGCCACAGTCCGCGCCGAAGCCCGCTTCGGTCACCACGTAATCCGCGCACTTCAGCGCGATCTTGTCGGCGAGGACCGAGTTGGTGCCGATGGCGATGTTCGCGAAGGGGCCGGCGTGAACGAAGGCCGGGCCACCGTCGAGGGACTGGATGAGATTCGGCTTGATGGCTTCCCGCAGCAAAACAGTCATCGCGCCGGCTCCGCCGATGTCCTCCGCCGTTACGGGGTTCCCGTCCATATCCTGGGCGACCTGGATCTTGCCCAGGCGCTCGCGCAGGTCCTGCAGGCCGGTGGTCAGCGCGAGGATCGCCATGACCTCGGACGCGACGGTGATGTCGAATCCGGTCTCGCGCGGGCGGCCGTCGCTCTTCGTGCCCAGGCCGCCAATGACGTTACGCAGGAAGTTGTCGTTCATATCGAGCCCGCGCCGCCACGAGATCGAGTACGGGTCGATGTTCAGCGGGTTCTTGTGCCAGACGCTGGCGTCGATCATCGCGGCGAGCAGGTTATTCGCTGCGCCCACCGCGTGTATGTCGCCGGTGAAGTGCAGGTTGAGGTCCTCCATCGGGACGACCTGGGCGTAGCCGCCGCCGGCAGCGCCACCCTTGATCCCGAAGACGGGTCCCATGCTGGGTTCGCGGATCGTCGTCACCGCGTCCTTGCCGATGTGGCGCAGGGCCTGACCCAGGCCGAGAGTCGTGACTGTCTTGCCTTCACCCAGAGGCGTGGGCGTGATGGCCGTGACGAGGATCAGCTTCCCGTCCGGCTCTCCGGCAATGCGATCGAGTACGGACAGGTCGACCTTCGCCTTGTACCGTCCGTACAGGTCCAACTCATCATCCATGATCCCGGCGTCCGCGGCAACGTCCGTGATCGGGCGCATCTGCGCCGCCTGTGCAATTTCGAGGTCGCTAAGCATGTCGATGCAACACCGAGTCCTTTCCTTGCATGTGGCGGCGCAGCAGCCCCTCGGGACGCGCCGCGTGGGTAGTCCGACTTCCGGGCAAACTTCTGCAGATTATAGACAGGAGGAGATTCAGCATCAAGGGGAAGGATTTGAGGCCCCGAGCACTCAGGTAGCGTCTCAACCGCCCCCACAGGCGCGCCCTGGCTTCGCAAGGTGGCGTCTAGTCGCGGTCTCGACGAGTAGTCCGGCTCCTGGCGCTGCTGCGGCGAGATGACGGCGTACGGGAGCTTTCTCGCTGACGGGAGGGCGCGGTCCGAGTGGTCTCGCGGGTCCGTGGCGAGCGGGTGCGCGATGTCTCCGTCGACCGTGATCGCATCGGCGTCTCAGTTGTGGACCGCCTCCGCGCAGCCGCCCGTGTCCTAGATGCGCGCGCCCGCGCTGTCGCGGTGGCGGAAGTCCTCCTGGTCCTCCGGCTTGTCCTGCGTGGCCTGCGAGTCCGGGCCGGCACGAGAACGACACGCTCGCCGTTACTTTCTTCATACGCCCCCAGCATCCCCGCCGTCTCCTTCGGGGCGCCGAACTTCAGATGCCGGAACATAATGATCGTCTGCAGGACGATGACCATGCCGAGGAACGCCTCGGTGAGAGTCATGTCGTGGTACACGCCGCAGAACTCGGAGAACACAAACCGCAGGACCTCTACGCCGGGGAAGATCAGCAGTATGCCGACGACAAGCCCGATGAGAACGCCTGCCATGAGAGTTGCCCCAAGGTGTGGTGTGTAATTAGCTTCGATTTATGCCGTGTCGGGACGACATGCCCGGGGAATCGGGCACCCATAGCCAAGCCGTGGTACTCGAACGGGCCATCAGAGAACTCATTGGACAACCGCGAGTCGAATACCTGCTGATGGCGGTTTTCTCTGCCGTCACTATTTGATACCAGAAAAGGGTCCGATCGGTCAAACTGCAGAACGCGCCGTCACGCGGCGGGCGCCGCCTAGGTTGTGTTGAGAAAGGCCAGATAGCCGTGTCGTGACCGACGCGCTGCAGTCGTGACCGACGCGCTGCAGTCGTGACCGACGCGCTGCAGTCGTGGCCGACGCGCTACATGGGCCCCACGGTGCCTGTGAGATCCCTTGCACGGGGCCCCGTCACACACACCGTGACACCCCGTGCCCATGATTACACTTTCTCAACACAACCCCTA
This sequence comes from Candidatus Zipacnadia bacterium, assembly GCA_029821745.1. Lineage (GTDB taxonomy): Bacteria > Armatimonadota > Zipacnadia > Zipacnadales > JABUFB01 > JALGSS01. The sequence goes on along the minus strand of JALGSS010000408.1, from coordinate 493 downwards.
CAGCAACCTGAGTTCGAGGCTGATATCGACCGCCGGGGCGGAGTGCGTGAGCTTGCCCACTGAGATCAGGTCAACGCCCGTGCGTGCAACCTGGGAGACGGTCTCCAGAGAGATGCCCCCTGAGGCCTCAGTCAGCGCGCGCCCGTCGATCAGGGCGATCGCCTCCCGCATCTCGTCGCAGGTCATGTTGTCGAGCATGATGATTTCAGCACCGGAGTCGAGGGCCTCCTGGACTTCCGCCAGATCGGTCGTCTCGACCTCGATCTTGATCGTGTGCGCCACGTTCGCCCGAGCTCCGGCGACAGCCTGGGCAATCCCGCCCGCGGCCTCGATATGGTTGTCCTTGAGGATGACGCCATCGTACAGGGCGAAGCGGTGGTTGCTGCCTCCGCCGACACGCACCGCCGCCTTCTCCAGGATGCGCAGGCCCGGCGTTGTCTTGCGCGTGTCGAGAATCTGCGCTTCGGTGCCCTCGACGGCCTTGACGAAATGG
>JALGSS010000407.1 GCA_029821745.1 Candidatus Zipacnadia bacterium | reverse complement strand
CACAGATACCACGCCAGCACGGCCGGGTGATACATGAAGGGCCGCGCGACGTCCGGGGCCCGTTGGGGCAAGTGCCCGCGCATCAGGCCGGTGAGGTCCGGCAGCGCGTACAGGTCCGCTCGGGCGCATTCATCAAGGAGGCTCTTCGTCGGCATGGCGTCCCAGCCGGGGACCACATTGAAGGCCGTTCCCTGCAGATCCTCGGGTTTCGCGCGGTACATGCCGAGGGCGAAGAAGGGCTCCCCGTTGAGGTATGTGTGCCCGCCCCGCATCTCGAAACGGACGGGCTCTCCGGCCGGCCCTGGGTCAGCCGCAACATCGGGCTCCTCGGTCGGCTTCGGCGTGCCCACGAGACGGACCTCATCGAAGTAGACCGTGCCCTGTCCCGTGCTCATCAGATACACGCGCCAGTTCCCGGACTTCGCATCGTCGACGGTGAGCTTGAACTCCTGCCACTCGGCGCCGACGGGGTCATCGCGCAGCATCTGCCCGCCGGGGTAGATGGCTCCCCAGCGGATCTGGGACTTCGCGGACGACTTGGCCATGAACCGGAGAGTGTACGTATCGGTATCCAGCTCAATGGGTTGCGTGAACAAGCCGCCACGGCCCTGGGTCACGCACTCAACGGCCGCCGAACTCTCGCCCTCGTAGGCGTTGGCTGCGGTGCCGCGGGAGAACTCGTACTCGCCACCGTCCCACTCGCCCCAGGTTTCCCAACGGTTCAGACCCATCTCGAACCCCGGGTTCGGGACGCGGTTGTTCGGGTCTTCAGTCGCGGCGGGCTCCTTCGCCGGCTCCGCGTCAGCCGCGGGCTGGGTAGGAGGGACGAGTCGCACTTCGTCGAAGTAGACGGTGCCTGGCGCGAGGCTATACAGGTAGACGCGCCCTTCGGCGCCCTCGGGCAGGTTCAGGTTCAGGCTGATCGGCTGCCACTGCGTTTCCGCCGTGCCTTCCTTGATGAAGTGCCTGTCGCCGGCTTCGAAGCCGTAGCGGATGCGGCCGCCCAGGGATCCCTTAACCCAGAATGACAACTTGTACTCGCCGGACGCGGGGAGGCAAACGGGCATGGAGAAGATGCCGCCGCGACCCAGCTTCGTGCAGATGACCGCCGCCGAGGCCGCACCGCTGTGGGCGTTGTCGCCAATGCCCGTGCCGAATTCGTAGACGCCGCCATCCCATTCACCCCACGTGCCCCAGGCCTGCAGCCCGTTCTCAAAGTCAGCGTTCTCGATGAGATTGGCGCCTTCCTGAACGATGGGCTTGTAGTCGCCGGCGGGTGGGTCGTAGACCACGGGCGACTCGTCTCGCGCAAAGCGGATATTGTCGATGAATACAGTAACGGGGCGAGACAGCGGCGGGTCGATGCGGATGTGAGCGGTTTTGATCCGGCTCACGTCGATCGTCTCGGCGAGGCCGCGCACGTAGAACTCAAGGGTGCCGGCACCGGTGCGAACGTGATGGTACCAGGAGGAGGCCGTGGCGCCGGTTTCATCGTCGGCCCGGAGGGTGAACCTGAAAGGGGGCCCTGGGTTGTAGAAGTCTACCCGGAGGGTCTCCCAGCCCGACCAGTCCTGCGGCAGGCCGCCGGCGATGAGCCCGCGCCCTTGAGGCCAGCGAATCTGGAGAGAACTCGCGCCCTGGGTTGCGTGCTCTGAGGACAGCTCGCAGTCGCCGGATATCAGCCAATTCCCGACTTCCGCGGGGGCTTCAAAGGAGGCGACCATCGGCATTTGTGCACTGGCAGGCGTAAAAAGTGTCCAGAGTGCGCAGGCAAGGGCCAGTCCCAGGCACTGGCGATGGGGCATATTCGAGTTCATTGCGGACGCCTCCAGTACATTGTTGACCATGGTATGGAACCGCTGCCGACAGCATATTTGACAGAAGGCGCTGTCTCATATTCAATAGACCTACGGAAATGGTCTGAGGCGGGATTGTGCCCGCTTACGAGCCTGTCGCGCCATGATGACGATTGGAACTGAACAGGATGTCGTCGCCGATCGAGCTACTTGTCAGCCGTCTGGACACGCCCGCGCTGGACCACGTGGCAGACGCGGGTCAGTTGCATCACCGTGAGATCCCCGGCTGGGGAGCGATGAGGGCTGGTGGCTGCATAGCCGACGCGTCGCTGCTCCTCATCGCGGGAAAACTGCGCGCCGAGAGCGGCTGGGTCGAGAGACCCGACATCCCAGACCTGGCCTTCCACGACGGCAGCTCGCTGATCTCCGTGCTTGTTGAGAAGGGTCTCGTGAGCGCTGTTAACGGCTCTGCGGACGCGCCCGCGCGTGCGGAAATGGTTGAGTGCGCGCTTGAGCGCGGCCTTCAGGATTTCGTGCCGTGGCTCCAGGCGGAGCACGCTGTGGCCAAGGCCTGGGCCCAGCAGGAACAGCTTGTCTCCGAGGTCTGGGAGAAGGCCCGGCAAGAGGACCTCGGTTGGCGCGATCTGTTGCGGACGGTCGGCCTGTCCGTCCACAAGCACAACTACCGGAACCAGAACCAGGCGATCATGGCGCTGCGGACTCTGGTGGAGTGGCAATCTCCAGATGAGATGGAGCCCGAACTGGTCCGTGAGGCAGTGCAGCGAGACCTGACGTACGCCTTCGCGATGGTGGCCCTCGCGGGCGAGACCGGTGCGGTTCTCCATGACTGGTCGGACATGTGCCCTCTGTACATGCAACTCGCGCCCGACGACGCCAAAGCCCTGCTGACCGTTCGTCTCCCGGCCCTGGGGAGCGGCAATCCGGCGCGGATCACTGAGATCATCGCGAATCCGCATCTGGACCGCGCTCGGGAACTGACGGCCGCAGCCCTCGCCGGCGGCGATGTGGAGGCCCGCGAGATTGAGCAGGAGCTGCTCGCGGCCGTGCCCCAGGCCGACCGGGGCGGATACGTGTATCGCCAGGTCAGCTTCTTCCCCTTCGATGCGGCGAAGTGCGAGGCCTTCGGCATCCCGCCCAGCCCCATGTTCGCCATCAGCAGGTGGCTCTCAACGGTATCCGTCTGAGCCGAGGATGTCCCCGGCTGCGCGCGTTAGTCCTCCTGCTCCTCCTTGAACCCGATCTCCCACATGCGCTCAAGAAGGCTGTCCGAGTAGCGCCGGAAGGCCATCAGCGTCCGCGTGCGGGAAATGCCTTCGACGCTGGAGAGCTTTGCGGGGATCACGTCGGCCATGCGCTCGTACTCGGCGGCCCGAACGATGGCGACGATGTCATACTCGCCGGCCACTGAGTATACTTCGACGACTTCATCCATCTCCACGAGCGCCTGCGCAACAGTCGGCGCGCGCCCGACTTCCGTGTTGATGAGCACGATCGCTGTGACCATGAGCCGACACACTCCAAAGGCTGGTCCTCTGTGCGGCAACGGGGCCAGCAAAGACGACAACGTTATCGCGGTGACGTGACGGGGGGCCTTGATCTGCGTGGCCGACCCCTTATGTATTTCGCGTCCGGCCGACGGAATCCTTGGTTGCGCGAAGTCACGCGAGGCTTTGTGTCAGCCGCCCTGGTTCGGTTACAATGATGCCCGTCGCACTTGGACCCGCTCGCCGGGGGGATACGGCGGCAGAGGGGGCCTTCTCAACTTGCCGGTCGCCCCTGCGCCACCGGCGGATTCGGAAGCGTCATGTCATACATCCCGGAAGAACACTCCTATCGCCCCGCCCTGCCGCCGGTGCCGCCGCCCCGCATTTCCGGGACGGCGATGCCCCATGGCGTGTTCTTGTCAACGGGCTCAGCGGGGACGTCGTCGGCAGCGGGGCTGTTCATCACAGGCTTCAGCATCGTCTCTCTGGGGATCATCTCGCTGATTCCGACGTATGTGATCCTGTGGACGCTGCAGGAGCACCTGGCAGACCAGCACCTCTCCCTTGTGGCGTTGCTGCTGCAGATGGGTGGCCCCGGGGACCCGCTCCGCTGGGCGATCGGGCGGATCGTGGTCAATCTCGTGTCGTTCTTCGCGTTCCTGGTACTGCTGCGCGCGACGCCACTGGCCGCGCACCACGCCGCCGAGCATATGACGGTGCATGCCATCGAGCACCATGGTACAGACGGGTGGCAGGAATACGTGGCCGAGGAGCCGCGGGCGCACAGACGCTGCGGGAGCAACCTGCTGGCCGGGATCCTCCCGGCGATGCTGATCGGACTGCCCTTGCTGCCTCTGTTCCCGCCTCTGGGGATTGTGGTGGCCGTCGGCGGATGGATCTACAGGCAACGGTTGGGGTACTTCCTGCAGAACACGTTCACCACCAAGCCGCCCACGCCCCGGCAACTGCAGAAGGGGATAGACGCCGGGCTGGAGGTCATTGAGAAGTGGCGGCGCGAGCCGACGCCCGTGCTCCCGACGGCCCAGGTCCTGTGGCGCAGAGGCATGCCTCAGATGGCCGCCGGCGCCATATGCGGGGTCTATGTCATGGGCCAGGTTGTCGAGATTGTCTCCAACTGGCTGGATTGGTGATCGCCGCCCGGCCCGTCGTACTCCCTGTCAGACCATCAAAGACTACCCAAGTCTCGCCCCGGTAGGGGCGCTGAATCAACCGAGAGGCTGGACCCAGGATGCAACGAACGGCACTCAAGAAACTCGTGGCCGGAGCCGTATCCCAGGCGATGGCCGATGGCGCTATCCCGCAGGTAGACGTGGACGTCGAGATCGGCCTGCCCAAGAAGGTCGAGCATGGAGACTTCGCCACGAACGTCGCGATGATCGTTGCCAGCAAGGCCAAGACGAACCCGCGCGCCGTGGCTCAGGCCATCACTGAGCGGATTGGCGACGACCCCTTGCTTTCCTCCGTCGAGATCGCCGGCCCGGGCTTCATCAACTTCCGGCTGTCGCCCGCGTGGCTGCATGACGTGGTCGCGAGTTGCTGCGCCGAGGGTGAGCAGTTCGGCCACAGCGATTTCGGCGAGGGCAAGAAGGTGCA
>JALGSS010000406.1 GCA_029821745.1 Candidatus Zipacnadia bacterium | reverse complement strand
TATGAACGGCAACGGCAAGAACGACATCGTCTTCACCGATGCCGAGATCCCTGGCGGCAAGATCTGGTGGATGGAGAACCTCGATGGCAGCGGCGATGTCTGGCAGCGCCACGACATCTACGTGTGGAACCCGGACAAAGAACCCCGCCGGGGGGCCTATCACAGCCTCTTCGCCGGCGACCTCGACGGCGATGGAGACGTCGATATCATCACCTGCGAGATGGAGGCCGTCGGCGGAGAGGGTGCCCCACGGTGGTATATCTGGGAGAATCTCGATGGTTGCGGCGGCGCTTGGCAGGAACACGTCATCCTCGACGCCAATCTCGGCGGACACGCAACCATCGTCGGCGATGTGACCGGCAACGGTCGCCTCGATATCATCTCCAAACCGTGGCGCGCGCAGGAAACTAACGCGGTCGGAGGCAAGACATTCGTCTGTTTCTTGGAAAACGTGAGCATCGACTAGGAGAGTACTGATATGACAGAACCATCCAGCCGGCTGCGGTGGGGCCTCGTCTCCACCGCCAAGATCAATCGCGCCGTGATTCAGCCGATCCGCGACGCGGCGCGCAGCGAACTCGTCGGCGTCGCCAGCCGCAATGCAGGCCGCGCCATATCCTATGCGTTCGACTACGGCATCCCCAAGAGCTACGGGTCATACGAGGTAATGCTGGCAGACCGGGACATCGACGTAGTCTACATCTCACTCCCCAACTCCCTGCACGCTGAGTGGGCCATCAGAGCCGCCCAGGCGGGCAAACACGTCCTGTGCGAGAAACCCATCGTTCCCACGTTGGCCGAACTCGATCGGGTTGAGGCTGCTGCCAGTGAGAACGGGGTGACCATCTTCGAGGCCTTTATGTATCTCCACCACCCGCAGCTCCTCCGGGCCCAGGAGATGATCCGCAAAGGCAAACTGGGACAGGTGCAGCTGATCGACAGCTGGTTCAGCTTTTACCTCCCGCCTGAGAACTCACAGAACATCCGCCTCAGTCCCGAGCTGTCCGGCGGCGCACTGTGGGATGTCGGCGTCTACCCCACCAGCATGGCGGTCACTGTGGGCGGCGGGCTTCCGGAGGAGGTGTGGGCGCAGCAGATCATCGGTGAGACCGGCGTGGACGTCACCATGATCGCCCAGCTCAAGTTCCCCGAACCCGAAGGGTTCGCCGGCCCCGGAGGGGCCGCAGCCGCAGTGGCCCAGATCAGCGCCGGCTTCCGTATGCCCTTCAGAGCCGGAACCATCATCATAGGCGACGAGGCGAGCATCAGCTTCCCCCAGCCCTGGAAGCCCAGTATGAAAAGTGAGGACAGCCACATTATCTTCACCCCGCGCCAAGGCGAGCCCGAGACCATCACCATTCCCGGCATCAATCCCTACCTGTGCGAGATTCAGGCAATGGAGGCCTGCGTCCTGGACGGCGCGGACCCCATCGTCCCGCTCGGCCGCAGCCGCGACATCCTGCGCACCGTCCTAGCCATCTACCAATCCGCCAACACCGGCCAACCCGTCAGGCCCTAGCCAAGGAGGACACTCTGCGGGACCAAAGCGCTTCACCTAATCTCGATCAGGGCTTTGGTCCCTTCTGCGCGCTGCACTCTCGTCCTACATAGCGTGCGCCGGTGAACGTGATGTCTACTTCGGAAATAACCCGGCAGAGCCCTCACCCTAACCCTCTCCCATGCTCCGCGGACGGAATGGGAGAGGGGACCGGAAGTGCTACTTCGGACGTGGCTTTCTCCGGTCTGCTCTGCGGGCCCAAAGGCTTTCCCCAAGCTTTGGGCCCTTCTTCGCGTTGTGTTTTCATGCTTGCGTGGTGTTCGCTCGCGCACATAATATCTCTTCTGGAAATAGCGCTGCAAGACGCGCAACACCCAACTCTATATGAGGAAGGGACCAAAGCTTGGGCTGCCACACTACGGCAGCACGAAAGCCTTTGGTCCCCACGCGCGCACGAACATTGTCACCCGATCGGCCTTTTCGCTTTCTCGCTCATTCGCCGATTCTCCCATTCTGACATTCTGACATCCCATCCGCACAGGAGGTCCCAATGACCCATCCCATTCCCCTTCCCGCAGACTTCGAAGAACGCGTCTACGCCGGCATTCTCGGCAAGATCATCGGCGTCTACCTTGGCCGGCCCTTTGAGGGCTGGTCGTATGACAGGATCATATCCGAACTCGGCGAGATCAACTACTACGTCCACGAGCAGCTGGACAAACCGCTGATCGTCACCGATGACGACATCTCCGGCACCTTCACCTTCATCCGCGCCCTGGCCGACTACGACAACTCGCGCGACATCACCCCCGCGCAGATCGGCCAGACATGGCTCAACTACCTGATCAACCAGCGCACTGTCCTCTGGTGGGGTGGCCTGGGGAACTCAACCGAGCACACGGCCTATCTGCGTCTGGTGGACGGCATCCAGGCCCCACAGAGCGGCTCGATGGAGCTCAACAGCAAAGTCGTCGCGGAACAGATCGGCGCCCAGATCTTCATTGACGGCTGGGCTATGGTTGCCCCGGGAGATCCCGTATTCGCAGCGGATCTGGCGCGCCGTGCAGCCAGCGTCAGCCACGACGGCGAGGCCATCTACGGCGCTCAGGTCCTCGCCGCTATGGAGGCACAGGCTTTCGTCGAGTCTGATCTTGACGCGCTGCTGGACGTGGGCGTCAGCGTGATCCCGGCCGATTCCGTCATCGCCCGCATGATCGCCGAGCTGCGCGAGCTTCGCAAGACCGAGGATGATTGGCGCGTCGCCCTCGCCTGGCTCCAGGAGAACTACGGCTACCACACATACGGCGGCAACTGCCACATAGTGCCCAACCACGGGCTCATGATCCTCAGCCTCCTCTACGGCGACGACGACTTCCAAAAAACCATGATGATCGTCAACACCGGCGGATGGGACACCGACTGCAACTCCGGCAACATCGGCTGCCTCATGGGGATCAAGAACGGCCTCGCCGGCCTTGAGACCGGCCCAGACTACCGCGGGCCCGTCGCCGATCGCCTCTATCTGCCCACCGCCGATGGTGGCCGCGCGGTCACCGACGCCCTTATCGAGACCTATCACCTGGTCAACAGCGCCCGCGGGCTGCAGGGGCTGGATCCCGTCGCCCCCAAACAAGGCGCCAGGTTCAACTTCGACTTCCCCGGCGCCGCCCAGGGCTTTATGCCCGACCAGAGCGTCGATGCCCGGGGAACCCTCACCCTTGAGAACGTGGCGGGCCACAGCAGCACAGGCCGGCGCAGCCTCGCCTTCCACTACGGCGGGGTCGCCACCGCGCGCACGGCGCGCGCCGGCACGGCGACGTTCCTGACACCGGAGGCCGCCAAGATGCCCGGCTACGGCCTCATCTGCTCGCCCACGCTCTACGCTGGCCAAACGGTGCGCGCCAGGGTCGAGGCCGATGCCGCCAACAGCAAGACAGTCGCCTGCAACCTCTACGTCCGCGTCTACGGCGCCGGTAATGAGTGCGTCATCCGGCAGGGTCCCGTCACGCAGCTTCAGCCCGGCACCGCCACTGACCTTGTCTGGACCCTCGAGGCCACAGGCGGCGATCCCATTGCCGAAATCGGCCTCGAGATCCACTCGGACCCGCGCGTGCGCGCACGCGCCGACGGCACCCTCTACCTCGATACCCTCACCTGGGATGGCGCCCCCACAGTCACCCTGGCCAAGCCCGACCACAACGGCACGATGTGGCAGCAGGCCTGGGTGAATGGCGTCGATCACCTCGCGATGGGGTCGGACCTGCGCGTCATCCAGAACCGCGGGACAGGCCTGCTGATTCAGGGTTCAGGTGACTGGCAAGACTATGAAGTCTCGGCCACGATCACACCGCACCTGATCAAACGCGGCGGCCTCGCCGCCCGTGTTCAGGGCATGCGCCGCTACTACGCGCTCTTGCTCTGCCACGACCGGCGCATCTGCCTCGTCAAGGCCCTGGACGGCGACACCATCCTGGCAGAAGCAGACTTCGCCTGGAACTACGACGAACCCTACGAGCTCACCCTACGAGTCACAGGTGACCACATCGTGGCATCCGTCAACAGCACCCAACTCTTCGACGTCACCGACCAGGACCGACCCCTGACCGCCGGCGGCATTGCCCTCGTCATCGACGAAGGCCGTCTCAACGCAACCAACGTAGCGATGAAGCGAGCAAGCGATTAAGCGATAGAGCGAGAAAGCGAGAAAGCGATGGAGCGAGCAAGCGAATAAGCAAGAGGCAGACCGCCTGCTTGCAGAACCGGGACTCCTCGGAAGAATCGCCATTCTACCATTCTACCATTCTCCCATTCGCTGATTCTCACCTTCTCGCCTTTTCGCTTGCTCGCTTGCTCGCTCTATCGCTTTCTCGCTCCGTTCGACAAGTTATACGTGCAGGTGAAGGAGAAAGGGCTCATCGACTGTGTATGCAAAGCATGCGCGACGAAGATGGGGGCGCTCCCGGGCGTCGAGGCCCAGGGCCTCCCCCTCTGCGGCGAGATGAAGGGACACCCCAGCATGGCGCGGTATATGGACGCGGGCTACGAGGTGATCACGTTCTGAACGATGTCGTGACCTGCAACATCGCCGTCCACAAGAGCTATCGCACCTGAGATGAGATGCCACATTTCCTGTCATCCCGAGCTTGCCGAGGGATCTTGTCCTGGACTGCGCACATAGTTCGCCGGCACCCTATCATCATGCTAGATGAGCTCGATGCTCACGGCAACGACGATCGCCCGCGAGTGGTTGCCCGACGAGTGCGTCGCCGCGCCCCGCGCCTCGTTTGTCCATTTGACTTCTCGGGTTTTCTTGTGTATGATAGAGTTACCTGGGGACGAAACTCGGCTACATGCCGTGTGATTCTCCGCTTGCGGGCGGAGCAATCCTATATCCCCGGTCGCTCTTGTAAGGCCGCTG
>JALGSS010000405.1 GCA_029821745.1 Candidatus Zipacnadia bacterium | reverse complement strand
TCTCCGAGCGGCCCAGGCCGAGGCGAGCCGCGAGTGTCCTGCTCTATCGGGCCTCCAACACGAGCACCCAATCGCGGAAGATCGGGGGCTTCGGGACCTGCCATTCGCCGCTGTCACTGGCCCGGATGACTCCGAGTTCCAGTTCCGTTCCGTCCGACGGGTTCAGGTAACGCGCCTCGTATTCGCGTCCCGCCTCAAGCTGCTTTACAACCGGGGGCGTGTGCGTCGGCATGTACAGGATGACCAACTCGCCGGGGATCCCCGCCGCGAAGGGCGCCATGTAGTTTCCCTCTCCCGCGTGTGGCTCGACCCATTCCGGGTGCGGCTCGAGCCGCCACCACTCGTATCGCTCCAGCAGGCTCTTGCCCACCCCAAGTTCGCGAGATCCCGGCCACTGATACGCCTCGGTCCATGGCTGATCGCCCCACGAAGAGCCATGGGGAGACGGACCGTAGGGCTCATCCTCGCGGTTCAGCTGCCAGATTCCGTTTGCGCCATACGTGTGCCCGGCGGCGCCGGAGAGCACGCAGGACCAGAACATGAACCGCTGGACCTCCTGGCGGCACGACTCGATGATCCCCTCATAGCATACTTCGCCGTTGATGACCGGCATCACGGGCTCGGCGCTGTAGCCGCCGGTCACGCTCTGGACGGTGTTCGGAATGCTGGTACGGTCGCCGTGGCCGGTCTGGAGCATGTCGAAGTCGATCACTGAGACGTCCGTGACCTGGTTGCGCGCGCTGTTGGTGGGATGCACAGTGATGAGCCGATCCCAGGGGTCGATCTCGGTGACATATCGCGCGAGTTCCGTCCAGCCCTCTCGCTGCAGGCTCTCATCTCGCTCCCGATCTTCGCTCAGGTAGTACGGCATGACGCCCTCACCTGCCAGGCACCACACCACAGGATACGCGCCGTACCGGGCGACGAGATTCCGCCAGTGCTGCTTCATCTTCTCAACGCCCATCCAACCCATGAAGTAGCCCCAGCAACCCACGATGCACGGCACGAGTCCCGCCTGCACGATCGCGGCGATGCGCAGATCAGCCATGCTGTAGTACTCCGGATTGATGCGCGTGTAGCCCCCATCCCAGGGGAACCCGGCTTCATTCGCGCCCCGCTCATCCATGTAAGGCATGTCGGGGTACAGGCCCGCGACAATCTGGATCACCGAGAACCCCTTCGCCGCCCGGTCTGCAAGCATCGTACTGAACTCATCCGGCCACTGCAGCCGCTTGCATAGCCCCATCCACCACGTATCTGCGAGCCACAGGAAGGGCTCCCCGTCGGCATGAGCCAGGTGTCGGCGGTCATCCGCAACCCGAACGCCACCGTGTGCCATCAGCGGGTTGCCGCCTTCGTAGGCAGAGACCAGGAGATCACGCTCCTGCCCGTGCAGTCCCTCATTCGCTGAGTCAGAGCACTCGGTCCGGACGCGGTGCACGCCCAGCTTCGGAGATGAGTACCGCACGTGCCAAGTCTGGTCGCCGGCCCAGAATGCGGGGACACGGTGCTCTGCACCGTCCGGGTCGGTCACCAATACGTCCAAGACGACGTCATTGAACGGGTCCTCATAGACCTTGCTCGACGTGTAGGACCACTGTGTCACGCAGTTCTGGGTCACGTAAGTCACGGTCTGATACCTCCGCCCGAGGGCGCCTGCGATATGTTCTCTCAAACGCGGCCACGCAGCTCCTGCGCCACCGCGAACAACGCCTCCACATTCGCGTAGGGGAAACCGGGATCAATCTCTATGTACAACCACGCACCGCCATCCTGCCAGTGGAACTCGTCGACAAGCCGAAGCACATACTCGCGTACCTGCTCCGGCGTCCCTCGCTGCATCAGATCGCCCCGGTCGGGGTGAAGTTCGACGGCCATGCCAAGGTCCCTGCAGCGCCGGGCCAGTGCCGGGCGGTCAAAGGCGGTCAATTGCGGCCAGACGGCGTCGACCCCAAGCTCCGCAAAGTCCTCCAGAATCGGGTCGATGTATCCGCAGCAATGGAAGAAGACGCGCTTGCCGGCCTGCTTGACGGTGTCGAACAGTTCACGATACCGGGGCTTGAAGAACCGTCGCCAGACCTCGGGAGACACGAGCAGCGCGTCCTGGGTCCCGTAGTCGTCGCCGAAACACACGCCGTCCACGCCGATCGCGAGGGAATGGGCAACGCAGCCGCGTGCGTGATCGAGGATCATGTCCTCGATCCGGTTGATCTCCGGGGTATCGAGAGCAATGTCTATCAGGACATCCTCAAACCTCCGCAAGGAGTGAAGCGTCTCGAACAGGGATCCGCCGCCGCCGAGGGTGTAGTAGGTCTTCATCTGTTCGGTGATGGATTCCCGAGCGGCATCGACATGCGGCCCATCTTTGGCAGGCGGAGCCGGAGGTGTGTAGGCATCCAGCTTGCTCAGGTCATTGAGGGGCCACTCGACGGGATGCCCCCAAACGCCGAAGATGCGGTATTCCCATGTGGTGCCCCAGCCATCGGTGACGAAGGAGTGATAGCGGCCGTCGGCATCGTGGTCCTCCGGCCCGGGCGGCTTCGGGAGTGCGAGGCCGCTCAGGTCACCGAAGTCATGCCCACATTCCCGGTGCAGGTCCACGAGCTTCTGCCCGTGTTCGTGCAGCCCACCGGGCGCCGGGAGTATCCGCAGCGGTATGACGTCCGGGGGGCGGAATTCAAGGGCGGCGGTCACCCGTTCACGCGATCTCATCGGTCTCTCCTGAGTGCACGCGATCTGCTTGCTCGTCCTATTGCGCAAGGGACACGCGATCTCCTCCCCGCCAACTCACGGGCACTCGGGACCCAGGAGGAGTGTTAAGATAGGAGTGCGAAAGACTTGTTGGCGACCCCGAATGCTCAGGCAGCGTGCCCTGCGGCTGCACGGTAGGCCGCCGGACGCGGAGGCAACACATGGGCCGCTGCTCCAAGGTGATTCTTGCTGCAATAGGAGGCGTACTCGTTCTCATGACTGCTGGAAGCTCTGCTGCACAGCCGACCGGTGACGTCCCGCTGATACCCCGGAGTCTGTTGTTCGGGAACCCCGACAAGGCCGCGCCGGAGATAAGCCCCGACGGCAAACGGCTCGCATATCTCGCGCCCGTCGAGGGTGTGATGAATGTGTGGGTGGGGCCTGCCGACAAGCCCGAGGACGCGCGCCCGGTCACGGAGGACCGGAAGCGCGGCATCCGACACTACGCCTGGGCCTACACGAACCGGCACATTCTGTACATACAGGACAAAGACGGCGACGAGAACTGGCACATCTACGCGGTGGATCTGGAGGCCGGCTCCACGAAGGACCTGACCCCCATCGAGGATGTCCACGCGCAGTTCCAGAGCATTTGCTACAAGTTCCCCACCGAGATCCTCGTCAGCCTGAACGACCGTGACGCCCAACTCCATGACGTCCACCGGCTGAACATCGAGACCGGCGAGCGGACCTTAGTCGTCCAGAACGACGAGGGCTTCCTGGGGTATCTGACGGACGATGACTATAGGGTGCGCTTCGCGATCAGAATGCTGCCGGATGGGTCATCGGACCTCTTCAAGCGCACCGAAGACGACGAGTGGGAGCTGTACACCAACATCCCCGAAGAGGATTCGCTGACCACCAACCCGGTGGGGTTCGACAAGACCGGGGAGCACGTCTATATGCTCGACAGCCGCGGGCGTGACACGGCGGCCCTCACGTGCGTGGATGTCGAGACCCAGGACTCTGAGCTGCTCGTGCAGGACCCACGGGCGGACATCGACGGCATCCTCAAGCACCCGACGGAGCGCACGGTACAGGCGGCTCGCAGCAGCTACGACCGGTCCGAGTGGCATGTCATCGACCCCGAGGTCGCCGCGGATCTGGAGTATCTCGCCACCGTCGCGGACGGCGATATTGAGATCACCAGCCGGACACTTGACGACCGCCTGTGGACCGTTCTGTTTCTGATGGACAATGGCCCCGTGCGTTACTACCTGTACGACCGCGAGGCGAAGAGCGCCCAGTTTCTGTTCACCAATCGCAAGGCTCTGGAGGGCCTGCCTCTGGCGAACATGCACCCGGTGATCATCCAGTCGCGCGACGGCCTGAACCTGGTCAGCTACCTCTCGCTGCCGGTCTGGGCGGACCCCGACGGCGCCGGGCACCCAGACCAACCTCTGCCGACGGTGCTGTCAATCCACGGCGGGCCGTGGGCTCGTGATTCGTGGGGCTACCACCCGGTTCACCAGTGGCTCACAAATCGCGGCTACGCGGTGCTCAGCGTGAACTACAGGGGCTCCACCGGCTTCGGCAAGGCGTTCATCAACGCGTCCACCCTCGAGTGGGCAGGGAAGATGCACGACGACCTGATTGATGCCACCAACTGGCTGATCAACGAGGGGATTGCCGATCCGGCGCGCACCGCGATCATGGGCGGCAGCTACGGGGGTTACGCGACCCTCGTGGGCCTCACGTTCACGCCGGATGTCTTCGCCTGCGGCGTGGACATCGTCGGGCCCTCGAACCTGGCGACGCTGCTCAACAGCGTGCCTCCCTACTGGGTGCCGATGATCGAGATGATGAAGCGCCGAGTGGGCGATCACACGACGGACGAGGGCCGCGCCTTCCTGGAGAGCCGCTCGCCTCTCACCCACGTCGACCGCATCTCGAAGCCCCTACTCATCGGCCAGGGCGCGAACGATCCCCGGGTCAAGCAGGCCGAGTCCGACCAGATCGTCAGCGCCATGCAGGAGAAGGGGATCCCCGTCACCTATGCCCTGTTCCCTGACGAGGGCCACGGGTTCGCGAGGCCGGAGAACAGCCTGGCGTTCTTCGCCGTCGCGGAATCGTTCCTCGCCGGCCATCTGGGAGGGAGAGCAGAGGCCATCGGCGAGGACTTCATGGGCTCGACGATCCAGGTCCCGACCGGGGCCGAGGATGTGCCGGGCCTGCCGGGGGCACGGGGCCACGTCCGACCACCGGGCGCGGCCCCGTTCTGTTTGCGTGCCCAGACAGGATTCGGCTCGATTGCGGCGAAATGGTACCCGTCCCGCGCAGCCAATCCCAACGGAATTGCAGGCTCGCATGAGCGCTCAAGCCGATCTCGACACTGCAGCCGTCCTGCGGATGGAGAGCGTCCGGAAGGCCTTTGAGGGCGTCCAGGCGCTCACCGGAGTCAGCTTCGCGGTGCACCCTGGCGAGGTGCACGGTCTGGTGGGCGAAAACGGCGCGGGCAAGTCGACCCTTATGCGCATTCTCAGCGGAGCGGTCCGACCAGACGAGGGCGCGATTGTCTGGCGCGACCGTCCGGTTCAGTTCCCGAACCCTAGTGCCGCTCAGGCCGCCGGAATCGCGATGATTCACCAGGAACTGAGCCTTGTGCCCAGCACCTCGGTCGCCGAGAACATCCTCCTGGGCCGCGAGCCCCGCAACGCTCTGAGACTACTTCGCAGGCGCGAGATGCACGACCGCGCGACCCAACTCATGGCCCGTCTAGACACACCGATTGACGTGAGCCGCCGCGTCGAGGAGTTCCCCATCGCCGTCCAGCAGATGGTTGAGGTGGCGAAGGCGCTCTCCTACGATGCCTCCCTCATCATCATGGATGAGCCGACCAGCGCGCTCGCCGACGCGGACGTGGCGAAGCTTTTCGACGTCATCCGCTCCCTCAGCGCCGAAGGCGTTGCGGTCATATACATCTCCCACAAGATGGACGAGATCTACGCGATCTGCGACCGGGTCACCGTGCTGCGGGACGGTGCACATATCGGGACGGCTCCCGCCGGTGAGATCACACGCGACCAGCTCATCCAGTGGATGGTCGGGCGGAAGATCGATCAGCTCTTCCCCAAGCACGAGGCCACTGCAGGGGAGGAAGTCCTGCGCGTGAGCCACCTGTCTCTCGATGCGGTCGACGGGGCCGGCCGCAAACTCGTGGACGATGTGTCTCTCACGGTGCGCGCCGGTGAGATCGTGGGGCTGGCCGGCCTGCGCGGGTCCGGCGCGAGCGAGTTGATGGGCGCGGTGTTCGGCCGCTTCGGCGCGAGGCCGCGGGGCGAAGTCTACGTCCGAGGCGAACGGGTCCGCATCACATCACCGGCCGGCGCGATCAGGCACAGGCTCGCGATGCTCACCAATGACCGCAAGGCGTCAGGGCTGGTCCTGCCGATGTCGGTCCTGCACAACATGACCCTGGCGTCCCTGCCAACGGTTGCGCCGGCAGGGGTCATTCACCGACGGGATGAAGTGGCCCTGTCGGACCCTCTGGCAAGCGACATGAATATCCGCACGGCATCCCTGGACAGCGAGGTCAACACCCTCAGCGGCGGGAACCAGCAGAAAGTCGCTCTGGCCAAGTGGCTGATGACCCAGCCGACCTGCCTGCTCCTCGACGAACCGACGCGGGGGATTGATGTCGGCGCGAAGACGGAAATCTATGAGCTCATGAACCGTCTGGTCGCCGAGGACAAGGGCATCCTGCTCACCACCTCGGAATTGCCTGAGCTACTGGCGATGAGCGACCGCATCCTGGTCATGCATCGGGGCCACATCACGGCGGAGCTGTCGCGCGACGAAGCAACTCAGGAGAACGTGATGGCCGCCGCCATGGAGAGCGAACCGCATGGATAGGGAACCGGAGCAGGGCCGTGGCGGGGCCCCACAGACGCCACCCGAACGCCGGCCGGGGCTGGCCGTGCGCGCCGTGGGATTCCTGGGGCGTTACCGTGGCATCGTCGCTCTCACTTTCGTCTTCATCCTCGGGGCCCTCGTCAGCCCGCGCAATCTGCAGACCAACGAGATCGTCTTCCTGACCGCCCGCAACCAGGCGAATGTGCTGTTCGAGTACGCGGAGTATGGCCTGCTGGCTGTGGGGATGACCCTCGTGATCCTCACCGCAGGGATCGACTTGTCCGTGGGTTCCGTGCTGGGGTGCATCGCCACGCTGTTCTCGTTCCTGATCATCGCCAAGGGGATGGCCCTGGCCCCGGCCATCGTTATCTGCATTCTCGCCGGGAGCGCCATCGGCGCCCTGAGCGGGTTCCTGGTTGCCCGGTTGCGGATACAGCCCTTCGTTGCCACGCTGGCGATCATGGTGGCCGCGCGGGGCGCGGCGAAGCTCATCTCGGGGGGCATCAAGATATCCCACGCCGCGCGCCCGTGGTACGCGCTTCAGGACGGTCCCCCGTGGATCTTCGAGTGGATGACCGCCCCGGTCGCAGGCGGCTGGCTCAGACCGGTCACGGTAGCGTTCCTCCTCACGATCTGCGTGATGGCGGTCGTGGTCCGTTACACCCGGTTCGGCAGGCACCTGTATGCCATCGGCGGCAACGAGGAGGCGGCCCGCTTGTCCGGGATCGCCGTCGGTCGGGTGAAAACCATGGCCTACCTCATCAGCGGGGCCACCGCGGCCATCGCCGGCATCTGCAATGCCTGCCATCTTGGCTACGGGGACCCCGAAGCCGGCTTCACGTACGAACTCGATGCGATCGCCGCCGTCGTCATCGGCGGCACCAGTCTGATGGGCGGACGCGGCAGCATGATCCTCACCCTCGTCGGCACGCTGATCATCGGCTACGCCAACAAGATCCTCAGCCTGATCGGGTGGGAGGAAGCCCTGCGGCTCCTGGCGAAGGGAACGATCATAGTCCTGGCTGTCATCATCCAGGAGACGCGACGCCGGCAATAACGTTGTGTTTACTAACCAATGACGCAGGGCTGTGGGGGGCCGATGTCGTCCAATCGGCCCGGCCCCACGGATCTCTGAGAGGCCTTGCGTAATCGCTGGATGCCGCACAGGAGGCCACCCATGAATTCCCTCGCACGTTTCACCCTCACGATGCTCGTGTTCGTCGCCGTCTGTTCGCTGATGGGCTGCCCGAAAC
>JALGSS010000404.1 GCA_029821745.1 Candidatus Zipacnadia bacterium | reverse complement strand
CTCCACCTGGTGCCGGTGGCCCCGAAGCGAAAAATCCCCGTGCCGTGGCACGGTCTTTCCGTTCGTTATGGGGTGCCGGGTCCCGGCCCGGTACACTTTCGGGAGAAGAGCCGGATTTTATAACGCCTCTCGTCTCGCCGGATGTTAAGCATCAGTTCACCGTCCTGACGGGCACGAGAAGACTGCGGAAGAAGGAGGTCAGCCCCCCGACGGCGGAGGGCCCGACCCCTTGCTCGCGTCTGTCCGTTCTCGCCGGTTACGGAATCGAGCATGTCTCCTGGGCGGCGTAGGTCAACCTGACGCGGACGATGCGGCGGCTGAGGATGTCGCTGACGTAGGCCGCTCTGTCAGAAACGCCCACGGCTGTGGGCCAGGCGAATGGAATCGCCGGCATGGGCACGGCGCTGCCCGGCCCGGCGGAGTCTTGATTCCCATACTGGCCGAAAGCCCCGATCTCGTTTCCGTTCGTGTCCAGAACCACGACCCGGAAGCGGGCCGCATCGGGTGCGAAGGTGCGGCCGTAACCGTCCACGTCGAACCGCATCCCCTCGCAACTGCAGCCCTGCAGGGCGTAGTGCTTGTACGTGCCACCCTTGTAGGCGGGGATGGGGCCGACGCCGAAATACTGCCAGAGGTCGTCCTTGATCCCGACCGGGGCGTCATAGGCCAGCAGGCCCTTGCGACCGCCTTCGACGGCGGGACCTATCCCCGCGCCGCCGCTCGGGGGGAACTTCAGGATGCTGCCGTACATGATGGGATAGTGATTGTCTACCTGCCTCTTCCTGGCCGTGTCCACTTTTCCCTGAAGGTCGGGCGGCACCAGTTGTCCGGCCGGCTTGACGGGGTCCCCCACATAGAGATTCCCGGCCGGGTCGATCCGCAGCGAAAGCGCCCCCTGGCTCAGGGAGCCGATCAGGTTCTCTTTCTTCATCGTGCCGTCCGGTCCCCACACCGAGACGCCATACCGTTGATGCACCTGTGGCAGGTTTTCGTGCAGAAGGTAGAGGGTTCCATCATGGCGCACGGCCAAGCCGCGACCCATGATGTGATTCGAGTAGACGTGTCCGACGGGAATCTTATCGCTGATGTTCGTATCACGGCTTGGGAATGGCGCCGGTTTCAGGTCCCGGTCATATCGATGGACGCGCTTTGCGAGGCCGTGAACGACATACACATAACCGTCATGGCCAAGTGCGAAGTGCGACCCTATCTCCCGGAGGCGGAGCGACTTCATTGCTTTGCCGTCACGCCCGTTTATCTTGATGATATGTCCGCCGCGTTCGGCCACGCCGCCGCCTTGGTGGAAGTAGACCTCGTCGCGTTTCCTGTCCACCTGGATTTCCCTGCAGGCTCTGAATCCCGGGGCCTTGCCTTTCTCTTCCGGCGCGCTCAGTGTGCCGCTGCTCTCCACAAAGCGGAATAACTCGAAAGGCTCCCAGGCAGTGGATGAGCCCACCCAGAGAACCGGCTCCGTGCCCGAATCATCCAGCGCGAAGACAGGGTAAGCGTCTATCCTCTTCTTGCCCTTGAGCGCCCGCATGATGCGGGGGATCTTCCGGCTGTAGACCGGCTGGGGGTCCGTCCGGCTCTTGAACTTGACGATGTGGTCCGGCGGGTCGCCGCCAGCCAGGACGTAGATCGCCCCGCTCCCGCGGTGCACTCCCAGCATGTAGGGGCTCTCAACGGGGAGTCCGCTGAGGAACTTCCCCTCGGGGCTGAACATCGCCACGCGATTGTTGCCGCGGTCGGCCACGTAGATGGTCCCGTCCTTGTCCACGGCAACGCCCTGCGGTTCATTCAGGCCCGTGTCACCGTTGCCGGCTTCCTCGGGCGTGCCGATGAACGGCGTGATGGCCTTCTCGCCCCACGTGGCGCGATAGACCGCGTGTTTCCAGCGCAGCGGTTTGTAGCGCCTCTGCGAGGCCGCTCCGGAGATATAGATCGTCTTCCCGTCGGGCGCGGCGGCCAGGCAGGCGTAGCCGGTCATCTCCTTGCCGAATGCGGGGCCGAAGGCCCCTGTTGTCGGCGCGCCTCCGTCCTGGGCATCGACGGCCACCAGAACGGCCCCCTTGCCCCTGACCTTCATGGTCAGGATAAACCGGCCGTCGGGTAGGACCACAGGCTGCTGGTGCGCCGGCTGCCCGGAGAACGGGTAGACGCTCTTGAGGTGGTTGGCATGAAGCCACGGGTAGCGGCCCTTGTCGCCGAGGTCCAGGATGCCGAAGGCCTTGACCCGTTCGGGAAAGCACTCGGCCCGGTAGGGCATGATGGTCCGCCTGTAGCCAGCCTCCCGGTCGAGAACGTTGCAGACGGTCGAGCCGAAGCCTAGGTGCAAGTGCCGACCCAGATTAAGCACGAACAACTCGCCGCCCGGGCCCACCGACAGCCCGCGAATCACATCCAGCGTGTTGGGGGCGTAGCCCAGGAACCTGTCGAACGCCGGCTTCAGCCCCAGACCCACCCGAACCGTATACGGGCCCGTGGGGAGTTCCCTGCCGAAGTCGTCCCTGGAATCCCAGACCAGGCTCTGGGCCAGGGAGCCCTTCGCGAGCGGCTTCGGAGCGTTCCTGCCCAGCAGCCCGGCGGCCAGGTGGCGGACGACGGCGCCTTTGTCGTCGAGGACCGCGACTTCCACGTCCGTCGGCGCGCTGACGCCGAAGGTGATCGTGACCTCCTTCCCCTCCCTGATGGCCTTTGGCTTCGTCTTGAAGTCCACCTCTCCTGCCCCTGCAGCCGTGCCGGCCAGAAGCGCTGCGGTGATTGCCGCGCAAAGCACTCTCATGATTTTTCTCCTTCCCCCCTGCCTATGGTAGGTTGCACGTGTGTTCGGCGGCATGGCCGAGGGCGATGCGCACCACCCGCTTGTTGATGCCGTCGGTGTAGTAGACAGCCCTTCGCGAACAGACCACGCGGCGCGGCCATGCCAGGTTGATCGTCTTGCCCTTGGCGGTTTCGGACTCAACCTGCTTCTCGAGGCAGAGGACCTCGTTGCCGGCGTTGTCGAGGACGACGAGCGATTCCTTATCGGCGTCCGGCACGTAGAGCCGCCCGTGCTCGTCAAGATCAAAGAGCGGAGACTTGCAGCAGCAGCCGCTGACCAGATGGGACATCACCCCCACGTAGCATTTCTCGATCCGCGGGATGAAGATCCTGTAGTTCGGCCCCCAGAGAAACCCCCGCTTGCGCTCCTCGGGGTCCTCCGGCACCGCCCCCATCGGCAGGCGAATGTCCTTGACCCAGCGCTCGTGGGGATCGATCCGAAGGATGCTCCCGTAGCCGTAGCCGTACTTCCAGGACTTCGGGTAGCGCTGCTGGGGCATCGTCGCGCCCTTGGGCCCGCCGGCGCGGGCCAGGTACACCTTGCCCTTCGTATCGACGCGGATGCAGGCGACGTGGGCATGCTCGCCGGTGTCAAGCCAGGGCTGGTAGCCCTCGGTCAGGGCGCGCTTCTGCTCCCAGGTGTCCCAGATGAAGAAGCGAACGAAGGGAATGGTGCGCGCGCAGTGGATGTAGTACCTTCCGTCCAGGCCCTCGAAGGCGTCGTTTCCCGAGCCCCACTGCTCGTGGAAGGGCCGGCTCCGCTGGTAGCGCCACAGGGAGACGTCGAAGCGCAGCGCCTTCTCGTGGGTGTTGACCCCCTCGGGCAGGGGCACCTCCTTGAAGTCCCGGGTGAACCGGCGGTAGGGATTGACCAGGATGTCGCCGTTCAGTCCCACGGCAAACTTTTCGCCGCGGCGCCTGAGCCTCCTGATGTCGATGGGCTCGGCCCTGCCGGTGCTCCCCTTGTACCGGTAGACCTTGCCGTTTCCGGCAAAAGCGTAGAGCCGGTCGTCCTCCTTGTCCACATGTATCATCCAGTCGTACAGTTGGCTGGTAAAGGCCTCCTTGCCTTCCTTTGTCCTGGCGGCCGCCGGATCGAGGCCGGGCTTGCCCGGCTCAGCGGGATTGGGATCGGTGATGACCTTACTCACCCGCCAGGGCTTGACGGGGGTCAGGGCCTTGAGAATGATCTTGGCGCCTTTGGCCTTCAAGCCCAGCCGTACACGAACCTTGAAGCCGGTCCCCGCCACCGGCTTTCCGCGGTCGCCGGTGCGGTCCCAGAGAATCGACTGGGACAGCGAGTTCGGGACCAACGGCGAGGCCGCCTCCTTGGCTCCGAGGAGACCGGCGGCCAGGTGACGCACTTCATTGCCCTGGGCGTCGAGCACGGTGACCTCCGCGTCGCAGGGCGCAGCCACCGCGAAGCGGATGCGCACGTTCTTGCCCTCGGGTTTCGCCGACGGGGCCTCCGTGAACGCGGGCTCGGCCCCGGCCGCGGTGGCCGGCAGCAGGGCCAGGACGGCGAGGATCGTCGTCAGCGCTGTCTTGATCATCGCGGTCTCCCTGTCAGAACGCACAGGTCGCTGATGCCGAGTACTCGAGAGTCGCGGACAACACGCGCAGGTTGGCCGCGTCCCAGAAGGCGAAGACGTCTCCGGCGGAGGCCACCCGGATCGGCCACGCGATGAAGAGGTCCCCGGCCTTCTCGGCCAACTCGGCGATCTGGTTGCCGCCGGAGTCGAGAATGCGCACCCGGCTGAGCGCCGGGTCGGGGACGTAGAGTCGCCCGAAGCGGTCCAGGTCGAACCACGGGCCGTTGCAGGTGCAGTTGCCCGGCGGCGAGATCCAGGATATGCCCGGCATCGCCCACGCGACGTCGTGCACGAAGGCTTTGGCCGGCTTCATCGTCGCGCGTCCGCGCTGGCCGGCATACACGTATCCCCAGCGGGGATTGCCCGACCAGGTCGTGGTCCAGGTGTCGAGGACGACCCCGGCAGCCCGCTTCTCGGCATCGGCGGGTACGTGGCCGGCTTGGGGGTCGGGCTTGACGCCCTTCTTCGTCCAGCGGCCCTTCAGGCGCAGTTTGATCAGGGTCCCCGAGAAGTGCCGGTAGCAACCGTGCCCGAGCGCGG
>JALGSS010000403.1 GCA_029821745.1 Candidatus Zipacnadia bacterium | reverse complement strand
TCAGTTCGCCTTCGACTCGCCCCAGGCGGTCGTCGATTCGCTGCCGGATCAAGCGCCGACCACCCCGGTGGGCCGCGTGGCGACGGATCTGAATATCATCTATGTGAGCACCACAGTGAACCCCTTCAGCTTCTGGCGCGAGCGGATGGATGCGATGCGGGTCACCCCGAGCACCGGGCTGTTCCACTGCAAGGATGGGGACACTGTGCGCGTGGCCGGAGTGGTCATTGCCAGGGCTAGACCGCCCACACGCAGCGGGAAGACGGCGATCTTCATCACCCTTGAGGATGAGTTCGGGCTGGTGGATGTCGCGGTGTTTGAGGACTGCTACCAGCGTTGCGGCGCGGCGCTATATTCAAGCCCTGTGCTGTGCATTGAGGGAACGCTGACGCGCAAGGGGAAGCTGGATTTGTCAGTGACCGCGCGGAATGTGATTGGGCTCGGGAGTTGGCAGGACTTCGAGCGGCAGAACCGCCCGCGTCCCGAACCGTTCTTCCGGCTGAACCAGAAGCTCATGGATCAGTGGGAACCCAGGCCAAACGCGAAGGTGGGCGAGAGGCGAGGATAGAACCCCGCTGTCGCCCACCTTCAAGCTCGTACGGTTGTGTGCTGTCGGTCCCCCGGTGGACCGCACTGCTTTTCTAGAAACTCAGCCGAGTCGTGAGTTTCCGGCTGAGTTTCTATGCGACCAGGCTCTGGTTGCGGGCCGCGGCGTCTGCGCCCCAGCGCCAACCCAGGTAGGTCTGGAACGCATCCAGGGGCATGCCCCCGACGATGGGCTCGCCCCGTGATGTCTCGTCAAGGTACGAACTGTCGATCTCGATCCGCACCAAATCCGGTGTCCTCTCGTCGTCGACCCTCGTGACCCTGAAGCCGCTTCGCTCGGCGAACAACACCTCACGGCCATCCTTCGCGACCAGGACGACCAACTCATCGCCCAGCCGAACGTTCCAGAACACGCTGGTGCCGACGTTCTTGGTCGTGAGCGTGAGCATGTCGCGCCCTCTGCGGGACGCCGATCGAGCCTGCTTCACGATGTCATCCACGGTCTGCTCAAGCTCAGGCGACGGGGCCTCCAAGGGGGTCTTCGAGAAGCGTGCATACTGAGCCAGCGAGTGTAGGCCGAGAATGATCACGACGATGCCGACGATGGCATAGCCCAGTTGGCCCCCCGTGAGTATCGCTGCGTGGATGCTGTTTGCCATCAGCCACGCGCCGAGTGCTACGAGTGCGAAGCCATCGGCGGCGATCCCAACGAAGGACCGGGTCGTCAGGTTCAGCACGCCGGTCCAGATCAAAGCGAACGCAATCAAGGCCAGCGCAAATGCTGCAGGGACAGGGGTCGTTTCCCACCCGGCGACGCCGAGGGCCATGCCGCCAAGGATGAGGGCTCTGAAGCCGAAATGTCGGAGGGTGTTTCGCACGACTCTGAAATCTGCTGCGGCCTGAAGCTGTTGAATGTTGCTGCGCATTCCCGCAGTCCACCTCCCAGGTACAAGTTGACGGATATAAGCTCAAGGATGACTCAAGCTAAAGTCACCATTACATAAATACCCTGTGGATACGCTAAATAAACCTGGGTTATGCGGCCGCGTCAGGCGGGGGGCAAATCAGAGGGATTCGGTATCCTGTTGTTGACGCTGGTAGCGCGGTTCGTCCTCTGTTTCGGGGATGGGGAGTGGGGTCATCGTACGTTGGTCGGCGGACTCCCCCTCGAGGGCCGAGAGGCGGCCCTCCATGGCCGTGAGACGGTCGAGGATGGCTTCAAGGTGGGCGGAGACGTCTCCGCGACCGAGGGAGAGGAGTTCCCGATCAGCCTGAGCCTGACGCGCGGCTTGCTCGGACCGCATCCTCTCGATCTTCTCCCGGTGGGCTGCCCAGGTCTTGAAGGCTGCAACGCACATGCAGCCGACGATTGCGACGATGGGGATCATGAGGGCAAGGGTGTCGGGTCCCATGGCTGGAAGCTCCTGCCCGAAGGGCGCGAACGGTGCTATCCC
This sequence comes from Candidatus Zipacnadia bacterium, assembly GCA_029821745.1. Taxonomy (GTDB): domain Bacteria; phylum Armatimonadota; class Zipacnadia; order Zipacnadales; family JABUFB01; genus JALGSS01. The sequence goes on along the minus strand of JALGSS010000403.1, from coordinate 5,353 downwards.
CTGAGGCCTGTATCTGCTGAATGGTGCGACTCGCTTCCCCGCGTGGCAGGACTTCTCCTTCGTCCGGGCGAACTCAATTTGTACACTGCGCAACGCCCGAGCTTCAGTTCTCCGCGATGAGGCCCCAGGCGCAGAGGTCCCGGAACAGTCACAATGGGGGCGCAGAGCCGGAAAAAGGTGCTACGCGATAGCGGGGTGCCCGTGGGATGGCGAGGGACCATGTAGGGATCGGCGGCTGCGTGACGGTGATTCTCGCGTCATTCGGCCTGTTCATGTTGTCGGCCATGGCGCAGCGTGACCAGGAGTACATGCGCGCTGAGAGCTTGCTCAAAGCGGCGGGGGTCGTGTTGGTCATCGGGGCGCTGGTGTTGGGTGTGGCGTTCGGGGTGATGCTCTGGCGCGACAGCCGGCGGACCGACGAGGCCATGCAGGACCTCGCGAGGAGAGCGGACCGCCTTCGCGGGGAGCGACGGCGCAGGCGCGAGCAAGCGCAGCGCAGCGAGTTGCCCGGGGTGGCGCCCCCTACCATTCGTGCACCGGGTACCGGACCGGCGAAGGGCGCGCCCGGCAAGGTCGCTGTTGCCGGAGCGGGCGTTGCCGCACCGACCGCCGGACGCAGGATGACCGCATCCCGGGCAGAAAAGGACCTGTCAACGTGTCCCCTGTGCCAAACCCGCGTCTTGCGCGGCGAAGTCTTCGTCTCATGCCCCTCGTGCCATGCGCAGTATCACGACGACTGCTGGGAGTATAATGGCGGTTGCGCGGTCTACGGTTGCGGGGGGGCCTGACGGCTCGAGACCTGTCGCACGGTCGGCGTTGCGATTTCTGCTGAAGCGTCTGGGAACTGGAGGCCTGGGTGTCCCGGGATTACGCCGCGGTTGGCGGCTGTCTGACTGTCTTGATTCTGTTTGCTGTGCTCTTCGCCATGTCCTCGGTGGCGCAGATCGCCGCGGACTACGAGAAGGCGCGGATTCTGTTCAGATGCGCCATTGCGATATTGGTCGTCGGCGCGGTCGGGATGATCGTGCTCTTCGGTGTGATGGTGTGGCGGGATAGACGGTCCATTGATGAAGGGCAACGAGCGGTCATTGAGCGCGCCGAGCGTCTCCGGGTTGAGCGCGAGCACGCGCGCGCTCAACGGGCGGGGCAGGCGCCCACGGTCGCGGGGGCGAAGCCGGCGGGGCCGGCGGCCGTCATCGATCTGACCGAGGAGGACCTGTCCTCCACCGATCTGCAGCAGCTTGCCGTTCGAGAGATCATCCCGCGTCCCAAGCCTATCGCGCACCGGGCGGAAAAGCGTCTCGCCGAATGCCCCGTATGCCAGACCCGTATCTTGCAGGGCGAGATGTTCGTCACCTGTCCCGACTGCAACACGCCACACCACGAGGACTGCTGGGAGTACAACAGCGGCTGCGGACGCTATGGCTGCGCTGCTGCGCCCCCGGCCTGAGCGTTGCGGGGATCCCGTCCCCCAGCCCCCTACTCGCGGAGATGAACAAACCAACGGATCAGCAGCCGCTGCCTCCTGCCCCCTCCGGGCCCAGAAGCACCCCCGCCGGATGCTGGGGTCCTGTCGTGGCCTGGCTTCTACTTCAGATCCTCCAGGTGATCGTGGCCGTGATGAGGATGCTGTGGCGTGGGTTGCCGTCGATCGACCTGGAGGATGTTGGTGTGTGGGTGCTGGGCTTCGCGGCGGTGACCGGCATCGGTTTCCTCATCTATTTGCCTGTCGAGAACTGGGTCGCCGAGCAGCGACGGCGGAAGGGGATGTATGAGCGTCTGCGGCGCGGCTCTGCCGGGGGCAGCGTCGACGATCCCCTCGCCGTCGAGATCGCGCTGACAAGCGCGCCCTCTACTGGCCCGTCCGGGGGAGCCACCTCGGAGGCCGGGCAAGACGCACCGCCGGTCGCTTACCCGCAGAGCGCGGCCCATCCCATCCGGTGGTGCCACACGTGCTGGAAGGTGATCAAGCAGGGCACGTTGTCCGCCAGATGTCCCCGCTGTGGCCTGCCTTACCATGTCTCCTGTCTCGGCCGTCCGGCGCTCTGCACCGGCTGTAGGTTCACGTTCCAGGTAATCGAGGATCGGGGGCCTCGCCGGGCTGTCGCCGAGGCCGCAGTGGGGGTTTGCCCCTACTGCCAGACGCCCGTTGCCGCCGGGGCGAAGATTATCAACTGCCCCGCGTGCGGAACGCCTCACCATGCGGAATGCTGGGAAGAGAATGGCGGATGCACGGTGTACGGATGCCGTTATGAGCCGGCCGGGTAGAGGCGCGGTTGGTGGCGACTGCAGAAGCGTCACCACCAGGCGAGACCGGCGGGCCGACGCTGTCGTGAGTGAAGAGCCACAGTACCGAAAGGACGGATGGCTTCATGCGTACTCTATGCGCTGTCGCGTGCCTGACTCTGCTGGTGATGGCCTGTGCCGACCGAGCGGATGGGCCGGGGCTTACGCAAATTGACCCCGGCAAGAAGCTCATCGAGTGGGGGTGGGACGAACCGAGTCCGGCGTTCATGCGCGCGAACGCAAAGCGCATGGATCGCATGGGCTTCGACGGTGTGATCTTCCATGCGGAGGCGATCAGGGACGGCAAGCCCATCAACTTCGCGTGGAACTGCTGGAGCGGGCAGCGGTTCGAGGTGGAGCAACTCGCCCACGGCATTGCGGACCTGCAAGCCTGCGAGTTCACCCACATGACCGACAACTTCCTGCGGTTCAACGTGTGTCCTGGTGACGTAGACTGGTTCGACGATGACGCGTTCGCCACCGTCACTCACAACGCGGCAGTCGGAGCGCGCGTGGCCAGGGACGGCGGCTGCAAGGGCTTCATGTTCGACGTGGAGATGTATAACAACAAGCTGTTCCACTACCCAAGCCAGGCCCAGGCGGAAGACAAGAGCTTCGCCGATTACGAAGCGAGACATCACGATCCTGCTCACCTTCGGCTACAGCATCACCGGCGTCGGGGGCGACCGCACCAAGGCAAGCTACGGGCTCCTCAAGAACTTCCTGGACGGGATGTTCGAGGCAGCCGCCGATGGGACGGTCATCGTCGATGCCTACGAGGGCGCCTATCCCTTCCGCAAGCATGCCCAGTTCGAGACCGCCTACAAGACCGTTCGCCGGGACATGGCCCGTTACTCAGCCGTTCCCGACAAGTACCGGAAGCACGTGAGCGTCGGCTTCGGCATCTGGATGGACATGGGGTGGCGGACCTATGGCTGGAATCGGGATGATTTCGAGAAGAACTACTTCCTGCCCGACGAGTTCGAGTACTCAGTCTTCTCCGGCCTCGATGTCACTGACCAGTACGTGTGGATCTACACCGAAGTGCCCCGCTGGTGGACGCGCAACAAGCTCCCGCCGGCATACCGCAGGGCACTGAAGAATGCCCGGCGGCCCCACGTGATCGATGACTCTGAAGTGGGCAAGCGAGCCATCAAGGGCGCTCCAGTAGACGCGGGACCCGTGGCGGCCAAACAGCCGGGATACAGCGACGAGGCGACCTTCGGGGATCTCAAGGACAAGTACACGTTCATCGCCGACCTGCCTAAGGTCTGGAAGTTCCGGACCGACCCGAAGAAGCAGGGCGTCAAGGGGCAGTGGTTCGCCACCGATCTGGACCTGGAAGGCTGGCGCGACATGGAGATCGGGAAGTTCTGGGACGAGCAGGGAGTGCAGTACACCGGGGACGCGTGGTATCGGCTGACGTGGGACACGCCGGCTGCGGATATCACCCAGGGGGCGAAGTTGGTGCTGTGGTTCGGCGCGGTGGATGAGACGGCACGCGTGTGGGTCAACGGCGTGGAAGTGGGAGAACACGACATCGGGGGCGATGCCGGATGGGACAAACGCTTCCCAATTGATGTGAGTGGCGTCCTGAAGCCCGGCGAGACCAACGTCATCGCTGTTCTCGTTGGGAACGCCGGCCTCGCGGGGGGCATCTGGAAGTCGGTCAAGCTGGCGGTCGCGAAATGACCGGACCGTCGCAACTCTCCGCAGACGAAGAAGCGCCCGGCGCAGAACACTGTCGCCGGGCGCTTCACGTATCCCGGGATGCTGCTTAGTCCAGGTTGCCGTCAAACCCCTCGTAGTCGGCCATGTCGATGAGCCGGCCCTCGTAGGCCCAATCCGCGCCCATCTCGCTGAAGAGCTTGCGCTCATCGGACGCCTGCAGGATGAGCGACTTGATGTCCTCTACCGCGTCCCAGCCGATCTTCTTGATCTGCCCCGCGCTTGAGTAGGCGCCATTGATTGCGAGGGTGGCCTTCACTGCCTCCTCGGCGGGCGCATGGAGCCGGTCGGCCTCTCCGCGGATGCACGCGATGAAGTTCTTGTGGATCTCGTCGCGGTCGCACGGGTCGTCGAACACGATCTCATCCTTGCCCTCGATCCGCACGACTGCCTTGCCCGAGTCCCACGACGCGGACCCCTTCGTCCCGGTGATCTCGAGGGTGGTGATCTCCGGGTCCTCCATGTTGCAGGTGGTGGCGTAGAAGGACAAGGTGGCCTCGTCGAGGGTGGCGCGCAGGCAGGCGAGGTCCTCGGCCTCCAGCGTGTCATGCACCGTGTAGACCTCGGCCTGGACGTCCACCGGCATCGCGTGGGCATCCCGGCGCGTGCCCAGTTGCAGAGCGCTGTTGACGAGGTGAACGGCCTGATTCATGAGGACGCCGTCGAAACAGGGGCGACCATCGACGTGGGTCTTGCCCGACCAGTTGCTGCGCGTGTAGTAGGCGTCGAGCCGCTTCCACGCGACGACGCCGACGATGGACTGCAGTTCCCCCAGGTCACCGTTCATGATGACTTCTTTGAGCTTGTGTGAGTGAGGGAAGCTCGTGTACTGGAAATCCACGCCGACGAACAGGCCTTTGCTGTGAGCGAGTTGGGCGACCTCCATGGCCTCCTGGGCGAGGACGGTCACAGGCTTCTCGGTCATGACGTGCAACCCGCGCTCCAGGCTGCCCAGGGAGTACTCCCCGTGGAAGTGGTGCGGGACCCCCAGAGTAACGGCCTCCACATCCACCTCGTCGAGCATCTCCCAGATGTCCTCGTAGACCGGAATGCCCCAGCTCTCCATCTCCTCGACGTGGGACGCCTGAACGTCCATGTAACGCTCGGCTGCGGCCACGAAGTCGTAGCTCTCCAAGCGGTGGATGATACTGCGGTGGTAGCCGCCGATGCCGCCTATACCGACCAATGCTGTGCGCACGGGCTCCAAAACGAGCACCTCCGATGCGGTGAGTGCGTGGGGGTATTGCCGGGGTCAATTCGTCAGGAGGGATAGACAGACCTTCCGGGGGCGGAACAAGGGACGCTTGGCGAACGCGATGTGCCAAAGCGGCCCCACGGC
>JALGSS010000402.1 GCA_029821745.1 Candidatus Zipacnadia bacterium | reverse complement strand
CTGGTCCATGAGTTCGTCGACGCGGTCGTGAATGACCGCCAGCCGGCCATCAATGTCTGGGAGGCCGTGCGGTACATGGCCATGGGCGTGATGGCCCACAAGTCCGCGCTGCTCGATGGGGAGACGCTGGATGTGCCCGACTGGGGCGATGCACCCGAGTAGTCGCCTCGCGCGGGAGCCCAGCCGATGGTTGTCTTGAACAACGAATGACTCATGGCCGTGGGTGTTGCGTGATTCATGGCTGTGGGGTGTCGCGTCGTGCGCGACGGGCCCCCACGGAGCCTGTGAGATACCTTGCACGGGGCCCCGTGCCCATGATTACACTTGCTCAACACGTCCCTGGTGAACGCCCAGTCGCCGGAGCACACACCCAACACCACCCATCTCACGAACAGGAGTTGGTGACGGTGGACAGACTGACGATCGCCTGCATCGGGGCCGGGTCCGAGCCGGGAGCACGCAGTCACGCGTTCATGGACGTGATCAACAAGCTCTCCGATATGTACGATTTCCGGGCGGTCTGCGACCTCAACGAGATCGCCAGGGAGCGTGCGGCTGCGCAGTTCGGCATTCCGGCCGCGTATGCGGACCTGCGCTCAATGCTCGAGGCCGAGGAGCTGGACGTCGTGCTGCGGCTCACGCCCACGGACTCATCCGTGGCGACGTGCGTCGTGGCCGCCCAGCACGGCTGTCACGTCATCAGTGAGATTCCGTTCGACACCACCCGGGCCCGCGCGGACCTGATCAGGCGGGCCTGCCAGGACAATGGGGTAAAGCTGGAGATCGCTGAGAATGTTTGGCTCTGGCCCGAGGAGCGACTGAAGCGAAGGATCGTCGAGTCGGGGCTCATTGGCGAGCCGGTCCACGCCAGGCTCAAGTACCCCTGCGGGAGCTACCACGGGTTCAACGGCGTGCGGATGATCCTCGGTATTGCGCCGACCCGGGTGCTGGGGTATGGGGGAGAGGTGGCCGTGACGCCCCTGCCCGCGTACGGCGGCGGGATCATGACCAGTGTCCAGTGGGACGGTGGCGTGGTGGAGTTCGAGAGCGGGCTGAAGTGCATCTTTGAGATGCCCCCGAAGAAGCCCGCCTGGGAGCGCAACTGGGACATCGTCGGCACCGATGGCTACCTCTCGGGCGAGAATCTGTACCTGTACGCCGAGGGGCACCACCACGGCGCCGGGAGTGAAGAGCGCCACCCCATCGAGAGCGTGACCGAGGAGGTCAACGGAGAGACGGTGCTCAAGGCGGTGCGGGTCAACACGGACCCTGTCATCGAGTGGGAGAACCCGTACGCGAAGTATGGCATCTCGGGCACCGATGACATCGCCAAGGCCGCCATCTTCGAGAGCATGTACCGCGCGGTCACTGAGGACAAAGACCCGGTCTACGGCGCAGCGAACGCCCGGCTGGACCAGGAACTGGTGATCGCGGTCAAGGAAAGCGCCTGGCAGGGAAGCCAGTGGCTGGACCTCCCCCTGGGCGACACAACAAGCGTTGAGCAGGCGATCCACGAGGAGTTCCAGCGCCGCTATGGCTGCGACCCGTTGGGGGACATCGAGAAGCAACTCGCCTGCCGCTACACGCGCCTCAGCGTCATGTGGACCATCGCCGGGTGGCTCTAGCGGCTGTGTTGCGAAAGGCGAATTAGCCGTGGGGTGCCGATGTCGCACAATCGGCAGGGCCCCACGGACGCGCTTAGCATGGCAGAACCGATCTGCGGAGCCCCTGCGTCCCTATGACGCGGGCCTGTGCCTTTGAATACTAGGAGTGTGACTATGTCTGCATCCCCGGACTCGTCCGCGCGCCCGGTCAGAATCCCCGAGCATGTGCCTTTGTGCATCGCGGACCCGCCTAAGGCGCGCGCGGGAGAGACAGCAACCTGGGCCCTGAGCTTCACCCTCTGCGACGACGCGCCGGAGGGCAGTGAACTGCGCCTGCTGATCCACGGGGGGCGGAACGTCAAGGGCGCCTTCCACCCGATCCAGGTCACCGATTCCACCGCGCAGGGTTTCGTCCGGGCCATGCGTCAGGATGGGACGCCCGTCGTCGCGACTGACCCGGAAGGCACTCGCGGTGGCGAGGTCGCACTGATCGTCCCGGATGGCGGCCTGCCCGCCGGGGAGACAATCAGCGTGATTCTGGGTGACGGTGCGGGCATCACAGCTCCGGGAGAGCGTCTGATGGGCAAGATGTTCCTGCTGTTCCGGCCTGAACCAGAGCCGGACCTCGGCGTGCCCGCGATGAATGCCGAACCTGCCAGGACAATCCTGGGTGCCTGTCTGGTGGATGTAACGGGCGGCGAGCTTTCTGCCTTGCGAGCATATGTGCCGAGTCAAGTGGTCGCGGGCGAGGAGTTCTCGGTCCTTGTCAGGCCGGAGGATGAGCCCGGAAATCTGTCCTGCGAGGAGCCGGGCGAGATCACGGTGCGCATTGACGGCGCGGACATCCCGGCGAGGCGCGAGCCTGTGGCCGGCACGACCTGCTGCAGGATGGCCGGCATAGTCCTGCAGCGCCCCGGCGTCTGCCGCCTTGAAGTCGAGGACACCACGAACGGGCTGACCGCCACGTCGAATCCAGTCGTCGTCTCAGACGAGGCGCCCGCTGAGCCGACCTACTGGGGATACATTCACGGTCACACGGAGATGTCCGACGGCGCCGGAACTGTGGACAACTACTTCACGTACCTGCGCGATTCCCTGGGCCTGGACTTCGGCGCCCTGGGTGACCACGACCACCTCTTTGAGACCACCGATCACATGTGGCGGACGGCTCAGGAGGCGACTGCCCGATACAACGCCGGCGAAAACTTTGTCACATTCCTGGGCTACGAGTGGGCCAAGTGGCGGCAGAATGGGGACGGCGACCGGAATGTCTACTACCTGGGGGACTTCCGGCCCATGTACCGGTCCGATGACGGCGAATTCCCCAATCCCCCGGCGCTGCACGAGGCCCTGAGCAATGAGGTCGCCATGGTCATTCCTCACCACCCGGCGGAGATCGGGAACCATTGCGACTACAAGGACTACGACCCGACCAAGGACCGGCTGATCGAGATCTTCTCGGTCTGGGGCAACTCGGAGCGCAGTGTCAACGACGGCAACCCGTACCCGGTTCGGCCCTCGCGACATACTCCCGGTGATACGCCCGACGCCGGCGAAGTGCCGGCGGGCTTCGTGCAGCGGGCCCTGGAGATCGGCTGGCGCGCGGGCTTCACGGGGGGCGGCGACGATCACAGTGGGAACCCCGGGGACGACAGGATGCGCGGAGCCCTGCCCTGGCGCTGTCGGGGCGGACTGATGTCGGTGCAGGCGACGGCGAAGACGCGCGACCGCATCTGGACAGGCCTCTACGGCCGGCGCTGCGTGGCTACGACAGGCCCGCGCATCATCGTGGACTTCACGGTCAGCGGCTCCGCCCTGGGCAGTGAGGTGCGGATTGCGGATGATCCTGACCTCGCCACGCGGCGGGTCATCCGTGTGAGCGTTCACGGCACAGCCCCCATGAGCCGCATCGAGGTCGTCAGGAACAACCAGGAAGCCTACGTGCATGAGGGACAGGGCCTGGATGAGGAGTTCGAGTGGATCGACGAGGCGCGCTTCGAGGACATCGCCCTGCCGCCCACTGAGCACAGCGACCAGCCCTTCGTGTTCTACTACCTGCGCGTGACCCAGCAGGACGGGGACATGGCGTGGGCGAGCCCCATCTGGATTTTGCCGTAGATTGAGCCGCGTCTGCAGACCATGCTTCATCGCACTCTTGGGAGGTGGCCCCATGCGGGCCCAGCTATACCAGCGAGTCCCGAATCGAGAAGGACACCGCCTCGCCACGGACGTCTGGCTGCCGGACGGCCCCGGGCCATTCCCCGTTCTGCTGACACGCACACCGTACCAGCGCGTCGGCGGGGCCGGTCTCGCGAAGCTCTACACTGATCGTGGCTATGCCTACGCAGTTCAGGATGTGCGGGGGAAGTACGACTCCGAGGGCGTGTTCCGCCCGCTTGTGGATGAGGCGCCGGACGGTCAGGACACGCTGGACTGGATCGCGAACCAGAGCTGGTGCAATGGGCGCATCGGCACTGTCGGGCGCAGCTACCTTGGCATCGTGCAGCTTCCCGCTGCCTCCGGTGGCCACGAGTGCCTGCGCTGCATCGTGCCCGCGGTGGCCCCCCACAACATGTTCACCGACTGGATCCGCTACGATGGCTGCTTCGCTCTTGCGAACATGATCCGCTGGCCACTGACTCACGCCGTGTGCCCGACGAAGCCTCCTGATTCCCACTTCACGTGGGAGGAACTCTGGCACCTGAGGACCCTCGCCGACGTTGAGGAGCGCATCGGGTGCTCGTCCCCGGAGTTGCATGAGTGGGTCGCCCACGATCAGTACGACGAGTACTGGGACGCCGTCAACCAGGAGAACTACTACGCGAACATCACCGTGCCAGGCTTCCATCTGGCCGGTTGGTTCGACCACATCAGCCGGGGCCAGTTCAACGCTTCCAGGTTGATTGGCGAGAGGGGAGCCACTTCCCTCGCCCGCGAGAACCAGCGCCTGCTCGTTTGTCCCTGCGGGCACTCGACCCTCGGCCGGCGGGAGTACGGAGACTGGGACTTCGGCCCCAATGCCCCGCTGGACACTCATGCCTACGAGTTGCGGTTCATCGACCTGTGGATGAAGGAGATTGATGACGGCATCTCCGAGGAGCCCCCGATCACCGTATTCCTGATGGGCGAGAACCGCTGGATCGGGCTTGACCAGTGGCCTCCGCGAGAGGCGAAGACCCAGGAATGGTACCTGCACTCCGGCGGAAGCGCGAAGGGTATGGGCAGCGATGGGCGCTTGAAGCTCGAAACGCCCGGCGACGAGCCCGCCGACGCCTTCACCTACGATCCCTCATCTCCCGCGCCAAGCTGGGGAGGCCCGCTGTACTGGGGTATGAACGACGGGCTCGGGCC
>JALGSS010000401.1 GCA_029821745.1 Candidatus Zipacnadia bacterium | reverse complement strand
GGGCCGTCAGGCCTGCAGCGTCCTGCGCAAGCGCGCCGATGAGTTCGACGTGTTCCACGTGATAGGCCCATGTGAGGACGGCGCAACGGGAATGGCCTGTGCGCGTGAACTGGGTATCGGCACTCTCGTCAAGCTCACGAATCTGTATGGTGACGACCCGCTGTCGCTCAAGGGTGACCCGGCCGCAAGATGCTTCGACCACGCCGACGCGATCGTCTGCACCTCGCCCGCGTTGCGTCAGGCCTGTCTCGAGGCGGGGTATCCTCCTGAGCAGGTCCCGCACATCCCCAACGGCGTCGACATGGGCTGCCCGTCGACGCCTTCATCGGCCTGACCATCGGGCACCTTTCGGCGGCCCGCAAACGTATGGATTTCATCGTGCGCGTCTGGGCCAAGGCTTTCGGCGGCGATGAGAACGCTTACCTGGCCCTCGTGGGCCCCATGCGGACCACCAGCCGCACCAAGGCCGCCCAGATCCAGAAGGTCAAGGAGGCCATCCGTGAGACGGGGTTGGAGGACCGCGTCATCCTTACAGGCGGCGTGCCGGACCCGGAACATTACCTGCAGGCGGCCGACGTGTTTACATTCGCTTCAGTCATGGAGGGCCAGCCAAACGCGGTGCTGGAGGCCATGTCCGCCGGGGTACCGTGCGTGGTGTCTCGCTTACCGGGCATTACGGACGATCTCATCGAGCCGGGGAGTTCGGGATGGCTGGTCGAGGAAGACGACATAGACGGCTTCGCGGCGTCCCTCGCCGAGGTCCGGGGTGATCCGGCTGCGGCCGAGGCCCGCGGGCGGGCCGCTGTCGAGAAGATCAGTCGCTCCGCCGGCATCGATGTCGTGGTCGACCAGTATATCGACCTGTACCGCCGGATCACCGGCCGCTGAATCCACCACATACGCGACAAAGCCAGTAAGCGCGCAGTCACCTCCCGCGAGGCACTGCGCCCTCTTCGTAGGTGCGGCGCCACCTCAGGCAGTCGATTCGCGCGCACAGGCCGCGCACAGCCGCCGACCCTCCTTCAGGATAAGGGCCGACCGCATCGTCGGCTCCCCACAGATAGCGCAGGGCTCCGAGGGCTCCATGCGTGCCTTCGGGGGAAGCGGCTCGCGAGGCGCCTCTGCGGTGATTACGTCATCCTGGGGGCCCTCAAGCAGGCGGGTGATCATCTCCGGACGATCCAGACCGCGCCACTCCTCGGGGATGCGTAGGAAGAACCGTCGTCCCTCGCCATCACTGCGCCGGTACACTGTGTACCCGTGCTTCCCATACTCTCTGAACAGCAGATTGCCCTTGCCGGCAGTTGTGCCCAGGATCACCTGCAACGCATCCACGGCACACGAGCGGTTCTCCGCGACCATCACCAGTTCTTCGTCCGGCGCACGTTCCTCGCTCGCCCAGTCCAGGGCCGCCGCGGCAACTCGGTACCCCATCGCCAGGCCCGGACACCGATGCCCGTGGAATTCGGCGACTTCTGTGAATGAAGGCAGTTGGCTGATCATGTTCGTGTCTCCCGGTCTCTGAGCGTGTGCGTGCACCGGCGGATTATACCACCGACGGCGTGGCACGGCGGCCTGCCCGTGACCATCTTGTGCTATAGTGTCTCTGAGTCCCAACCGAACTGGGCACCCGCGACCAACATGGATCACCCGCCGCCTGAACAAGAGGTCCGTCAGCTCTGGCTCGCGACGACTCTCGGGCTCTGGGCGCTGTGCGCTCTTGCTGCGTGGCTTGTGCATCGAGTCAGTTCACACCGCACCGCGCACCTGCGGAAGCGGACCATGCGCTTCGCGCGCCGCGGCCACGCTCTGACGGCCACGATTGTGGGCACCATCGTCGCGGGGCTCCTCGGTGCCCTCATCCTCTCGCGAGATCCCCTTGGTATCCTGTCGGTGCCCCTCGGTGAACTACTGTGGCGCGTCCGGCCCGCGCATGTCAAATGCGTGATCCCTGACGCGTCCATCATTGAGATGTCCTCACGTCACATGCCTTTCCCGCTGGCGGCGGCGCTGGTCGAGAAGGCTCAGGGCGCCGGCGCGAAGGCCATCGTGCTCGTGCCCCCGGGCGAAGGCATGAACGTTCGCTTCCTCACCCCATCTGCAGTGGAACGCCCCGATGAAGCCATGGACGCGCCACCTGCTGAGGACAGGCCCGACATCGCCAAGGGCCTGCAGCGGCTACGCAGCATCGTTGCCACGTCGCCACGCGTGTTCGTGGTGTACCGCTCCCATCTGGCCGTCACTGCTCCCGACGGGCCGGGCCCAACACAAGTTGATCGCATCGGGCATTTCCTGCCGACCTCCCACGTCGGCAACCAGCGTCTCGTCCGGATAACGATCGACAGTGACGGAACACCCGTGCCCGGCGTGGCGGCGGCCATCGCCGCATACCTCGAGGATGTCCCGTACCGAGAAATCGTCGCCGAGAGCATCGACCGCCTCCGGATCGGGCAGGCCAGGATCCCGCTCGCCGGCAAGGGGCGCTTACTCGTGGCGCGAGAGATGTCTGCCGGCCCGACCCGCACGGTCAGGATCTTCGAGCCCAAACGGTTCCACGACACCGGGCTCAGCGCAGACGGCCCTGTCCTCGACACGACCTGGGGGGAGTTCTGCCGGGACAAGGTCGTCCTCATCGGCACTCGTGCTGATTTCGAGATTGGCGCACCTACGGCCGCCCTCGTTTACCGGACGGTGAACACGCTCGTCGCCCAGATGCGCAGGGCCCGTGGTGAGGACGTGACCCCCCTCTTCATCCCCGCGCCCATGCGCCGGTCCGCCAGCATTCCACTCGTGTGGGTCGTAGCCCTTGCGATGGGGTTGATCGGGTTCTACTACCGCCCTCTGGACGGCGGGGGCATCTTGCTGCTGATCGGCATCGCCTTGCTGAGCACGGCCGCCACGGTGTACCTGCTGTCCGCGGTGATCTTGCCGGTGCCAACCGTCCTGGTCGCCGGGCTGCTGTCCGGCCTGTTCGCCATCGAGGCTTCGCACCTGTTTGTTGAGCGCCAGCGTGATCGTGTCAGGTCCATCTTCGGACGATACGTCAGTGAAGATGTCGCGAAGCAGATTCTCGGTGCCCGGGACGTCGTGCTGGGCGGCGAGAGCCGCAAGGCGACGATTCTGTTCGCAGACATCAGGGGCTTCGGCCTGACTGCGGAAGCTCTCGCGCCCGATGAGCTCGTGGCTCTAGTCAACGACTACTTCTCGGTGATGATCGACGTGGTGTTCGAGTTCGGGGGCACTCTGGACAAGTTCATCGGCGACGCAGTGATGGCCGTATGGGGCGCGCCTTTCGAGGCCGAAGACGACGCAGCGCGGGCAAGTCAGGCGGCTATAGCGATCTGTCAACGAACCGACGCCTTGTCCAGGCAACGCGCGGCTCGGGGTCTGCCGACTGTGACCGTCGCTGTAGGCGTGAACACTGGCGAGGTGGTGGCCGGCAACATCGGGGACCTGCGCCGGACAGAGTATACGGTGATCGGCGACGGGGTCAATGTGGCCGCGCGACTGCAAGGCATCGCGTCAGTGGGCCCCGCCAGGATCGTTATGAGTGAGACGACCTACCAGGAAGTGCGAGACCTGATCGATGCCCGACCGCTGGGCGCGGTTGAGGTGAAGCACCGCACCCAGCCGGTCGCGATCTACGAAGCAATATGCGGTGGCGCCGAGACCGCCGGGCCGTCAGCAGACGAGTGACGCCTGGGCCACGCCGGGCTTACGAGCACACCTCAACGCGCACAGGCTCATGGCCCTCGGACATGCAGAGCGCCTCGACGCACTGCAGCGAGAACTTGAGCACCCCGAAGTCAGCGCCCTCGGGGCCGCTGAAATAGTCGCGCGCGACGGGGATCTTCTCCCAGACCATGTTCTTGGTTTCCTGGCAGGTGATGAGTTCCGCTGCCCCGCTGAGGGTCGTGGTGCAGTTGTAGTCTTGCGTCCGGCAAAGCAATTGCGTCGCTGGATTCTGGGCGAGTTGAGCGACCTTGCGGGACTGGCTTCCGCAGGCCATGTAATACACGTTCTCGTCCTCCGGGCCCTACGCCACAGCCCCCATCCACCGCATCTGTGGCCGCCCGTCCGCATCCACGGTGGCCATGATGAACGGGCCTCCCTCGGTCAGCAGATCGCGAGCGGTTTTCAGGGCCTGTTCCTTGGTCATGGCTCCATCCTCCTGTCAAGTGATGACACCGCGTCAATGGCGCACGGAGCGCCGCTCCCAGTCCCCCCGGCTCCGGTGATAGCTTGTTCTGATTTAGCCTTCAGTTCTCCTGCTATCCGCGGAATCACTCACGAGGTCACCGCGCCGCTCGCGGCGAAGTCAACACCCCTGTGCCCGTCACCCGATTGGAGGACACGCGCTCATGGGATTCCGGTCTCACGCAGTAGCCGCACCCCTGTTTCTCGCCTGCCTGCTGAACCTGCAGGCCGCCCAAGGAGGCAACACCGCAATGGTCATCGATCCGGCGACCCGCTATGTCCACCTGGAATACGAGATGCCCGCAGACGCGCCGGAGGAGGTGGCCGTGCGGTGCACATGGTCCCCTGCCGGCGCCGACGCCTGGGAGCCCGCGAAAGTGCAGCCGCTCCTCACTGAAACCGCCCTCCGACTGCTCCCGGGGGCCGACTGGGACCGCTGGGTCACCGAAGGTTTCATCACTGAGCGCCGGGCCGCCGGGCTCACGCGCACTGTGGTTTTCAACCCCTACCCCGAGGCGCAGGTTAACGGCAAGGTGGACCTCGACTTCAGAATTGAGGTCACAAGCGCCGACGGCGCCGTCCTGCTCACTGAACAGACCCACGTCGAGGCGGACAACTCCGACGTAGTCTACCTGGAGGACTGGTCCCGGGTGATCCAGAGGGACCTCCTGGCCGATTCGCCTAAGCCCGAGGACCGCAGGTGGACCTTCCGTACCGACCAGGATGAGAGCGCCGGCGTCACCCACGGCAACGGGCTCTACGGGGACTCTCCGGCGGACGTAGGTCTACCTCCTCTCACCTATCCCCTGGACCTGAAGGGCTGGTACCTGATCTACGCTTGCACAAGTCCGAAGGGCGGGAGCATCGACTTGCGCTTGAGCGGCGACGAACGCGCAGATGGAGTCAACTCGCGACGGCCCTTCGAGGAAGTGCTGTGGCGCTGGGCGAAGATGGATCGCCAGCACCTGGTCCTGCTGCAGCCACACGCCTACACGGGATTTGTCCGCGCCCATATCGATTACGTGAAGCTCGTTCCACTGTCAGACGAACAGGCGGACGCGCT
>JALGSS010000400.1 GCA_029821745.1 Candidatus Zipacnadia bacterium | reverse complement strand
ACCATTTCGCCCTCGCCGCCCAGAGTCCCCGCATTGCGCACATCCCCGTTGAAGCGGAACTCCATGATCGGCTCTGGCAGGTCCTGCGCCAGGGCAGTCAGACACAGAGAGAGCAGGACAAGCAGAATCGCGACACGCATGGCAATGACCTCCGGAGTTCTTTGAGTGTGAGTTGCGGCGGGCGCCGGCTTCAGCCGCCCGGCCGGCCGGATTGCAGGCTACTTCGAGGCGCCCTCAATCGTGATAGTGATGTCGGCCCGGTCTCCGTCATAGCTGCGCAGCCCGTCGAACTGCATCTCCGTGAACCCGAGGGACTTCCCCCGGACCCAATCGAGGTCGTTCTGAATCTTGGACGTAGCGAAGTCACTCGTGGCGGCGGTGAGCTCGGGCAATACATAGAAGCCATAGAAGTGGGACGCAAAGGGGCCACCTGGGTCGTTGGTGACGACAAGTTGCAGTTTCCCGTCGGCAAACTGCTCCGGCTTGATGCCGGTAATCACATAGGCTCGATTTGCCCCGTCTCCGGGCTGCTCCGCCGTGCCCACATGCCCGAATACTGTTTCCCCTCCGTCTCGTCGACGGATCAGGATCGTGTGCTCCGGCTGCCCTCCGACGAAATCCAGATCATTGCCGTACACCCACAACGAGATACCGCCCGGCAAAGTCTCGGATAGATTCTGCGGGTTGTCCTGCAGCCAGTCGGTCTTCGTGAGGCCCGTGTTTCCGCGCCGGCGCACGGGGTCGACCCACGCTCCGAGAGCGCTCGACGGCTTCAGCGCGACATCAAAGTAGCCGTTGATCCCGCCCACTGCGGGGTGGTTCGCCGGATCCTTAAGAAAGGCGCGGATTGCCTCGGCCTTCGGACCCGCGAGACGATCGGTCTCGTCCTTCATCTCCTTAGTGACGGAGCCACGCCACGGCGTTGCCGGCAGCTTCGCGTGGACCTGTGCGATCGTGCGCAAGTAGTCCACGAAGAGGTGGGTGTACGCCAGGCCCTTCGCAACGAACTCGACGCGCGCCTTCGCTTGTGGATCACGCGCCAAGTTCTCCGCCTCGGCGACGGCGCTATCGAGATCGCGCATCAGCTCAGGCGTGAAGAGCATAACGATCTCCGGATACGGTCGCTGCCCAGCGAGATTCAGCCCCGACTCCTCAGCGGCGCGCTCAAGACGTTCGTAGTATCGTTCCATCGGCGTGGCAGCTTCCGCGAAGGCCGTCTGGTAGTAGTCCTCCACCAGCGCGTCCACATCAAGATCCGCGTTCCAGAGCAGTTTGGCCGCGACGTAGTACCCCAGGCCGTGGGTGGCGAAGTTGCGAGTGTACTGGGTCGCAATGCCCATGAGCCCCGTGTCACGCAGGTACGGAAGCTCCTCGCGCAGTGTATGGACGATGGGCCAGGGCAGGTGTAGCCAGGAGACCTTGTAGTAGTACTCGTAGAAGATAATGTTCTTGGCGATCTTGCGCCAGCCGAGGTAGTAGTCGTGAAACTCCCGGTTCTTCGGGTTGCCGGGGTCGAAGAGCGGGTGATCGTGCCCCTCAAACCGGCAGAACTGGATGACCACGTTGTCGTGGAGGCGCAACGTGGGATCCTCCGGCGGCGCGACGTACGTGTGGTAGGCGATGGATTTGGTCAGCAAGTCAGGATGCTTCTCGGCCACAAGCTCAGCGACTCGGTTGTAGAACAGCACGAGACGCCGCGAGTTCTGACGCGCGTAGGGGGCGCCCGGCTCGTCAAGGGCCCGGCAGGCGTCGCACTGACAGAAATTCTGAGCGTCCTCAGGGTCAACCGAAATCATATCGATACTGGGCTCGGCTTCGAGGATCTCATCAATGGTCCTCGCTGCGGCCTCGGCGACTTCGGGGTTGGATGTGCACAGTTGGACACACTTCTGGCGATCCGTCGGGTCCGCGCGCACACCGCCGCGCATTGCGTAGTATTCGGGGTGCTCAGCCACGTACCGTTCGGGCGGAACCAGCCGCAGGAACGTGTGGACGAACCACTTGGTCTGGAACTCCTCGGGTTGGTTGGTGGAGACGTTCATCCGATGGAACAGCGCCCAGTCATTGCGGCCGATCCACCGGTAGCGGAAATCAGGGCGCTGCACGTTGCGGATCTGGCCGACGCGAAGGGTGCTCACCGTGGGCACGTGCTCGCCCAGGGGATCGTCCCAGAACCATCGCACACCGAGAAACTCCTCGAGAAATGCGCAGACTCCGTAGAGGGTGCCCAGGCGGCCCGTGCCGCTGATGATCAGATCGCTGCCATCGGAGATGATCGCGAAACCCTCGGTGCCGAGGTCAGGCCTATCCTCCAGCCGGGCGAGACCGCACGTTGGACCTAAGTAGACCGTCGGGGCATCACCCTCGGGCGTATCCACAACCGGGAGCGGCGCGCCCGCTATTCTCTCGATGTAGCGGTTCAGCATCTCTGCGGGCTGCACCGTGCCGCCGGAGAAATCGTCGGTCACAATTCTGGCAACGGGCTTGCCGTTGTCGACCCAGGTAGCGAAGGGCGCCGACATCGGCTCGTAGAGTTGGGCGGCACACACGGAGGCCAGTGTGAGAAGAACGCAGACGGGGAGAGCTTTCATGGCAGGTCACCTCGACTACAAGGGTCGACTGGGATTGGCGCGGGCTCCTCGGACGTGAGCCGACGTCTCGCGGCCCGCACGAGGGGTCCGCTCAGCCACAGGGCCAGCAGGAACGCGGCGAGGACATCCGACGGGAAGTGACGAGCGGCGGCAAGCCGTTGCAGGGCGACAAGCGCTGGGATGAGCCACAGCCAGGACATGCAGGCCGAGCGCCCAAGGGTGCCCCAGAGCACCGCGATGAGCGCAGTGGTGACGAGCACGTCACCCGACGGGAAGGAGTGCCAGTCGCTTTCCGCAAACTGGACTGCGAGCGCCGGGCGCGGGTCGTCCATATGCTCGGGCCGTGGCCTGCGGACGGCTCGCTTGATCCCGTAAGTGAGTAATGTGGCGATGACGAGAGCCAGTAGAAGCCACTTGCAGATCGTGACCACGCGGGGCTTTTTCACCGCGACGCCCGCGCCGAGCGCCAGGAGCAACAGCGCAGGCTGGATCACGCCTGACCCGAGGGGCCAGAGGGTCTTGCGGAACAGCAGCCACGGCTGCATGTCCCGGTGAGCCAGGAACCACTGTCCCGCCGGCCGGTCGACATACGCCGCCAGCAGGCACACCGCCGCGATGGCGATCAGAACGAGCAGCCAGGCGGCCGGAGTAGGCGTGTTCGTGCGGACAGAATCAGGGCTGGTCATCAAGGGATGTTTCCACGCGTGACGCGGCAATGCCTTCAGGGGGATGCAACCGTGTGGCGTGGTGGGGGGGCATGCTGCAGGCAAGCGACAGGGCCGGGAAGTATCCCCGGCCCTGTCGCTGACGCGTTGCTTACTGTCAGGTCTTAGCGCTGGTCCATGGGAATGACTTCCTGGTCGTGATCGCCCACGTAGCTGCACAGCGGACGAATGAGGCGGTTGTTCGTCCACTGCTCCAGAATGTGAGCGGTCCAGCCGACCATGCGTGACATCGCGAAGATGCAGGTGTACAGGTCGTTGTCGATGCCCAGCATGTGGTAGACGGATGCCGAGTAGAAGTCTACGTTGGGGTGGAGACCCTTCTCTTCAAGAACGGCCTGCTCAACGGCCTGAGATATCTCGTACCAGACTGTCTCGCCGTTGTGCTCCGCCAGCTTGAGGCACCACTCGCGCAGGACAGTCGCGCGCGGGTCCTCCACCTTGTAGACGCGGTGGCCGAATCCCATGATGCGCTTCTTCTGTGCCAGTTGCCCCAGGACCCACTCGCGGGCGTTCTCGGGCTTGCCGATCTCCTCGAGCATCCCCATGACGCGCTGGTTCGCGCCGCCATGGAGGGGGCCGCGCAGGGCGCCGATCGCTGACGTCGCCGCGGAGTACATGTCCGAGAGAGTGGCTGCCGTAACCCGAGCGGCGAAGGTGGACGCGTTGAAGCCGTGCTCAACGTGAAGCGTCAGGCAGTTATCCAGGATCCGCGTCTGGAGTTCATCCGGATACTCCCCGGTCAGGCAGTGCAGGAAGTTCCCGGCATGGGACAGACCCGGGTCCGGAGCGACGGGCTCCAACCCTTGGCGGAACCGGTGGTATGCCGCGACGATGCCGGCGGTCTTCGCGGTGAGCGTGTAGGCTAGCTCCACGTTGGTGTCCTCAACGTGGCTCTCGGCGCGCGGGTCGTACATGCCCAGGGCCGAGATCGCGGTGCGGAGCATGGACATGGGCGCCAAGTGATGGGGGAATCGGCTCAGCAGGTCAAGCATCGGCAGGGTCAACGCGCTGTGAGCGACGATCTCGTCGGAAAGCTCCTGCCAGGCCACCGCATCCGGCAGTGAGCCATGCCAAAGCAAGTGCGCTACTTCCTCGAAGCAACAGTTGGCGGCGAGGTCCCCGATCTGATATCCCCGGTACACGAGCGAACCGGCTTGTCCGTCGATCTTGCAGATGGACGAGTTGGCGACAACGACATTAGCCAACCCTTCATGAACGGGCTGCTGATTCTTATCAGTCATCTAGGAACAGTACTCCCCCAACACGGCCCAGTCGGGCCCGTGAGACAGGATAGGTACGCAGAGTCCCGCCCAGCACACACTTGTGAGCAGGCTGGGTGACGGCGGTGCGACGGCCAGCGTTCGTCGGTGGGAAGGGGTACATATACTGGCTGTGGCGAGTGTTTAGTATACTCGGAGACGGGGTTTCTAGCAACCGCCTGAGGGGTGGCCCGTCGCCGGAGGTTGTAAGTTCTGCGATGGACTGGTACAATCATACTTGGTTATGTTCGCCATCCGCTTCGGGAGGCGTCAGTTATGCTTGGCCTCGGCACGAACGAGCTAGTTATCATTCTCCTCATCGTGGTCGTGCTGTTCGGCGGCCGCAAGATCCCCGAGATACTTCGAGGCCTCGGACAGGGACTTCGCGAG
>JALGSS010000399.1 GCA_029821745.1 Candidatus Zipacnadia bacterium | reverse complement strand
CACGCGAACGATGCCCAATGAGTTGGCCGGCGATCAGTCGATTACACACATCGGCTCCCGGGATCCTCCCCGGGCGCGTCCGCCCAGCAACACTGTTCCTGCGACACTATTCGCCGGACAGCGCGTCGATTCCCGCCTGGAATGCCTTCAGATTGGTATCCAGGGCCTTCGGCTTCATGCAACGGCGAAGCGCTGTCGTCCAGGCATCCGGCTCGATGTCCATGAAACTGCTTGCAGCGCCCAACATGACGATGTTCGCGGCGCGTGGCTCCCCGAGGTCCACGGCGATCTCGAAGCTGTTCACCGGATGAATCCTGCGTCCGCCGGCATACAGCCGGTCGAGGGCGCCGGTGGGATACGAGAACGGGCCCCGCCCTCAGCGCCTCCAGCAACTCGAATGCCAGAAGGATGTCAACCTTGCCCGCGGGGATGAGCGGGGAGTACACGAGGCCGTCGCGGCTGTAGCGCACGTGGCTCTCGACGCTGCCTCCGCGCTGGCTCATGCCGTGGACTTCGCTCTTCTTGATGTGGAAGCCGGAGACCAGGGCCGCTTCGGACAGCACCTTCGATGCGGTGATGATGCCCTGTCCTCCGACGCCGGACAGCAGTATGTTTGTTGTCATTGAATCGCCACTCAAGTAGTCGGTAGTCAGAGATGTGTGTTCCCAGGCGGCGCGCTTGCGACTCCGGGCCTATTCGGTCCGGCTGATTGCGTCTTTCGGGCAGACCTGGGCGCAGAGCCCGCAGCCGACGCACAGCGCCGGGTCGATGACAGGCTGGGGCTTGCCGCCGTCCTCGGCCTCGCGCACCGAGAACGCCGGGCAGCCCGTTTGCACGCAGATTCCGCACTGAATGCATAGGTCCTCGTCGATCTCGAACACGGGGTTGCGCTCGCGTGTCTTCAGCACGCACCCGCACTGGGCGACAATGACCCATGCCTCGTCGGATTCCATCGCCTGCTTGAGCGTGTCCTCGACCTGCGTGAGGTCGCGCGGATCGACGACCTCGACGTTCGGAATTCCCGCCGCGCGACAGATGCCGGGGATGTCCAGCACGCGTCCGGGGCGACCGCTGAGGGTCACGCCCGTGCCGGGGTGATCCTGCCCGCCGGTCATCGCGGTGGTGCTGTTGTCGAGGATGACGGTGACGGATGAGCCGCCATTGTAGGCGATGTTGACCAGACCGGTGATTCCGGAGTGCACGAAGGTTGAGTCGCCGATGACCGCGACTTTCTTCTTCGTCTCCGGGCAGGCCATCTCGATGCCGTGGGACGCGCCTATTCCGGCGCCCATGCACAGGCAGGTATGGAGCGCTTGGAGCGGAGGCAATGTGCCCAAAGTATAGCAGCCGATGTCCCCAGTGACGAAGGCCTTCAGCTTGCGCAGCGTCATGAAGACCCCTCGGTGAGGGCAGCCGGCGCAGAGAACCGGAGGCCGAGGGGCAAGATCGCTCTCGGGCGGCGTGACGTCCTCGCCCCGCAAGCCGGCTTCGACGCGCTCCGGATTGAGTTCCCCGAGCTGCAGACTCTCCGGCAGGTCTTCGACTGCGACCCCGAAAGCGAGTATCTGGTCCTTGAGGAAGGGATCCAACTCCTCGACCACGTACAGCTTATCCACCGAGGCCGCGAACTGGCGGATCTTCTCCGGGGGCAGCGGCCAGGTGATGCCCAGCTTGAGGAAAGACCCCGCGGGACAGGCTTCCTTGGCGTACTGGTAGGCCACGCTGGAGGTGACGATGCCGATCTCAGGGCTGCCCGCCTCGATGCGGTTCAGGTCGGTGGTCTCCGCGAACTCGGTGAGCTTCTTCGTGCGCTCCCGCATGATCGCGCGGCGCTTCCGGGCGTAGGCGGGGATCATGACGTACTTCTCGCGGTCCATGACCGGTCCGCACTCGCGTTCGGGCACCGTGCGCTCCCCGAGCGTCACGATGCCGTCGCTGTGGGCGATACGGGTCAGCGTGCGCAGCAGAACCGGCGTGTCGAACTGCTCACTGATCTGCATGGCCCGGATGGCGAAATCCCGGGCTTCCTGGCTGTCGGATGGCTCAAGCACGGGCACTTTGGCCGCGCGGGCATAGTGGCGGCTGTCCTGCTCGTTTTGGCTGCTGTGCATGGCCGGGTCGTCCGCGGTGACGACTACCAGCGCGCCGTTGACCCCCACGTAGGAAAGGGTGAAAAAGGGGTCGGCGGCCACGTTCAGGCCGACATGCTTCATGGTAACCAGACAGCGGGCGCCGGCGAGGGATGCCCCGGCGGCGGCCTCAAGGGCACATTTCTCGTTCACGGACCACTCGGTGTAGCATTCGCCCAGGTCTGTGAGTGCGGGGAGAATCTCGGAGGACGGCGTGCCCGGATACCCGGACCCGAACGTCACCCCGGCTTCCCACGCCCCGCGGGCGATCGCTTCGTTGCCGGACAGTATTGCTCTATCGCTCATTCGCGCTATTCCTCGTGTGTTATCTGACGGTTGTCGGTGAGTCTGATGGCCTTGCCCTCGGTGGCGGGCAGGCTATTCGGCTGCAGCAGCTCGACCTTCGGAGTCACAAGCGTTTCCGCCCTGACCTCACGGATGATGCGCCGGCGGATGCCCTCGAGGGTGCGCACGTCGTCGAAGAATACTTCCGCGCTTAGCTCGACCGAGACGATCATCTCGTCGAGATCGCGCTCCGTGTCCAGGGTGATCATGTAGTTGGACCCGACCTCGTCGATCTCCATGAGTACGCGCTCGACTTGGATCGGGTAGATGTTACAGCCCTTGACGATGAACATGTCATCGGTGCGGCCCACGATGCGGCTGATTCGTCGCATTTCGCGACCGCAGGGGCAGGGCTCCTCGATCAGGGCGGTGATGTCGCGGGTGCGGTATCTGAGAAGTGGATTGGCGTGGCGGTTGAGAGTGGTGAGCACGAGTTCGCCCTGGCCGCCCGGCTCCACGGGCTCGAGAGTGGCCGGGTCGATGATCTCGGCGAGATAGTGGTCTTCCCGCAGGTGCAGGCCGCTTTGCTCCGGGCACTCGATCGCCACGCCGGGGCCGCACATCTCAGACAGGCCGTAGCAGTTGTAGACCTTGCAGCCCAACTCTTCCTCGATCCGGCGGCGCATGTTCTCCGTGTGCGGCTCGGCGCCAAGCATGGCCACGCTCAGGTTCAGATCCCTTCGTGGGTCCACGCCGTTCTGCCGGCAGTAGTGGACTACGCGCATGGCGTAGCTGGGGAGGATGTGCACCACACTCGTCTCGAACTGCTGCATCAGGTGCACCTGGCGCTGGGTATTGCCCGAGCCGGCGGGGATCGTCATGCAGCCGATCATCTCCGCTGCGTAGTGCAGCCCGAGTCCGCCGGTGAACAGCCCGTAGCCCATCATGTTCTGGAACACGTCTTCCGACGTGACTCCGACGCCGACGAGCCCGCGAGCCACGCACTCCGACCACCAGCGCAGATCGTCGGCGGTGTGGTAGATGGCCGTCGCGACACCCGTGGTCCCCGAGGAGTAGTGCATCCGCACCACCTGGGACTTGGGCACGGCGAGGAACCCGTACGGCATGCCATCGCGCAGGTCGGCCTTCGTCGTGAAGGGCAGCTTGCGGATGTCGGACAGGGATCTGATATCCCCCGGGGCGATCTCCGCGAGCGTCCGGCCGTAATGCGGGGCTCTCTTGGCCCGCTCGATGGCCCCGCGCAGGGCCGAGAGCTGGACCTCGTCGATTTGCTTGCGCGTGAAGAAGTCGGCCTGGTAGAAATCGGTCATAGCCATAGAATACATGTCGGGGCCCACGTGCCGGCGGCCCCGACCCTTTCACCTCACTGTCCAGCAAGGATAGTTTTCGGTTCGGAGGGTGTCAAGGTTGTTTGGACCAAGGGCAGGGATTCGCCCTGTTCAGCCGGAATTGGCGGGCATGAGCAAGACCCGGCGCAAGTCTCTCGGGCAGTACTTCACCCCCGTGTCGGTCATCGACTGTGCCCTCGACGCCCTGGCGTGGCTCGACAGGAAGGGTGATTCGAGCCGGCGGCGGGTCATCGATCCCGCCTGTGGCGATGGCGGGTTCCTGCACCGCGTAATCGATCGCGGCTTCGCGAAGCCTGCGACTGTCGCCGGCCTGGACAAGGACGAGGACCTCGCGGTCGCCTGGGAGCAGAATGGCCGAGGACCCGCCGAGGGCCCGCTGCTCGCGGTGGCCGACGGACTGCTCGCCGATCACTTCGGGCGTGTCTCAATCGCGGAGGGGTCCTTCGACTGGGTCATCGGCAACCCTCCCTATGCCGGGGAGGGTCTCAAGAACGCGGCACCCGACGACCTCGCGAAGATTGCCGACACTTACGAGCTCGCCCGGCTGCGCTGGAAGAACCCCGGGTCACCGGAGCGCCTCCGCGCGCTGCCGATTGAGATCCTGTTCGTCGAACGCTTCTGGCGCCTGTGCCGCCCGGGGGGATTCATCGCCATCGTTCTGCCCGTGGGGGTCTTCGCGAACACGCGCTGGCGATTTGTGCGGGAGTGGCTGCTGGCCCGCGTGACCCTCCACGGGGTGATAGGCCTTCCGCGCAAGACCTTCCGGGCCGGGGGGATCACCGCGCGCACGTGCCTGGCGCTTGCCGGGAAAGCGCCCGCTCCGGACCATCATCAGGTGTTCTTCGCCGAAGCTGAGCACATCGGCCTCGACGACGAGGAGAACGAGCTTCCGGCATTGCTGGAGCTCTGGAAGAACGGGGAAACCGTCGCCACGGACGAGAGGCCCTGGCGCCTGGACTGACGCTACGGGGTCGGATTCGCCAAGAGCAGCATTTCCGACATCAGCGTGGGTATTCGCGTGCTGAGCCCTCGCACTTGGGCTGTCGCCTCCAAGGCCGGTAGTTACGGAACGGCTCGCCCCTTCAGGTCGGGGCGAGCCACTTGTGTGTTGCGTGATCCCGTCTCGTGGCCGCTTACAGTGGCTTCTCCGTGCGCGCCCAGCGGGTGAAAAGCAGCGTGCCCTCGTCCGGCGACCAGGCTGGGTATGCATCGCCCTGGTTCTCCGTGGGCTGCGCCGCGGTGACGGGCTTGTCCCCGCTGGGCGAGAGAATGTACAGCGCGGGCCAGTTGACCCCGGTCTCGCGGGGGTACGCGATCTGGTCCGTCTCGGCGGACCAGCAGACGGGGCTATGCGTCCAGCCCGACTTGACGAACGAACGCTGCGAGCTGCCGTTGGTGTTCATGTAGTAGACGCTGCCCCCGTCGCGATTGGTCAGGTACAGTATCCTGTCGCCGGTGGGGGAGTAGCTCGGATGGGTGTTGTCATAGGTATTGCTCGTGAGCCGCGTGACGTCCGGGTACTCGACAGGGTCCTCGGTCCCGTCCTGAGTGGTCGAGGCGG
>JALGSS010000398.1 GCA_029821745.1 Candidatus Zipacnadia bacterium | reverse complement strand
TATGTTCCTCAAGACATGGCTACATTCCGAGAGTGATTAGGCGGCGCAATCGCACGCAGAGGCCGCCCCTGAGCCCACAAAGCCCAAAACCGAGTACCAGACCCAAGGGAACTTGGGCTTGTAGTGATTGATGACAAATGACATGTCGGTCTCCGCCGAGTTCTTGTGAAGGCGGGCGGTCTATGTTGCAGAAGGGGATGAAGCGGTCGGGGTGCTTGTCGGCGATCTCGAAGACGTCCTCGTTGCTCTGGACGGTCATGCAGTTCTCGGGAGTGACAAGCGGCAGCACGACGGCCCTGTCAATGCCGGCCGCATCGAGCATCTCAAGGAGTTGCGCGGGTGTGGCCACAATGTCTTCGCCGGGGGCCACCGGCAAGTCGCAACTAGTGACGGTGTGAACGTGCATGTCAATGAACATGCGTCACGACCCTTCTCTTGAGGGGGCATATCCCCTCACTCCCATCGCTCATAGCGCACGATCTTGGACAGCTCCTTGCGCGTCTCAGGCGCTGGCGATTCATCGTGGTAGCCGAGAGGCGTCATGCCCGCGACCTCGAAGGCCGTCCAGCGCCGCTTCACGCTGAACAATGCCTCAACGGCCTCCTTGCGGTCGGCGCGGGTCGCCAGCCCATACACGGTGTCCGTCGCCATGGCGACAAGCCCGCCCGAGCCCAGCGCGTCCACGGCCGCCATCACCGCAAGCCGCGTCTTCGGAGGCCTGCTGTCCACTACTCTCGTGATCACCATCGCTCACCGCTCTCGGATCGGCACAAAGGGGTTCTGCGAGATACCAGTATACCCTCCCGTGAGCGCGCGGTCGTCGAAATCTCCCTGCATCTTCCTCGCGCTGGCGACTCACGAGGTCCTCCAGCGAGTGTGTCTTCCCCGGCCAGTCGTCGTGGATGAACTGCCCGAACTCGTCGATGAACGGGAGAAAGCCGGCCGCCTTGATCGGTTCTGCTTTTCCCTGCAACCTGATGTCGCCGATGGTGAAGTGGAGATCCTCTTTGGGCTGGCGGACGAACACGATGATCTGATTGACGTTCGTGGGATCAATCATCGGCACGCCTGGTGCGGCCCGCATGCCCACAAGTTCGAGCGGCTCATCGAACACCCACGGTGTCGTGACCAGATTCGCGATGAAGGTCTGAGACTCTCCGGGCGCGAGTTCGCGGATCAGGGAGACGCAGTTTCTCACTCCGTCAGCGCCGGGATTGTCTACACGCATCCCTACAGCCGCCGTCCCGTCCCCGGTGTTCGTCACGTCCATCAGGACTTGCTGGTAGCCGCTCACATCCCAGGCCTTGCCCTCAGGCTTCAGCGTGATCCCCGGCCACGGAATAGCGTGTCCGGTGCGGATCTCCAGCCGTGAGACCCCCCTGTCGACGGTCAGGCCAATCCTCGCGTCACGCACCTCAACGGCGTCCACATCAAAGCCGGCGCCGAAATCCACCAGTGTCATGGCGTCACCTCCAACCGCAGTGGACGGGGTGCAGCCCGCCATCAGGACAAGGGCGCCGACGATCAGTCTGTCGACATTGCGGCCTCGGCTGCCGCGTCTGTTTGGCATGGCTGTCAGTTACGTCCGTCAAGTTCTGCAATAATGAGTTGGTAGTCTTCGGATGGCGGGACCGCGTCGCTTTTCGCGCCGAGTTCAGAGACGGGCTTGGGGGGTGGCTCCGCATCGTGAACTTCCCGGCGGCCCAAGGGCACACATGCAGGACCCGGTCCCCCGGGGGGGCGACCGCAGATATCCATATAATGTACGTCTTTGTGGCTAAATTGGCTCCCCGAACCCGAAAGAATCCGAACTTCCCGACCCGCGCTTAGCGTGCGCGTCTTCGTGGCCCCTACACCGTCTGACAGTCGTCTTCGCGCACCATCCTGCTATGGAGAGGCCTTCGCACCGCACAATCTGCTGCACGGACCAGGGCGCGCCTCTGCTCCGAGGCAGACGCCCCTTCAGCGCACCCGCCGGTCCCAGGCCAAGCTCGAGCCGGGACAGGCTCGGAACAGAGGCGACCTTGCCAGAGCCCCGGGCTGCTCAAGGGCCTGGGTGACAAAGGTGTTGGGAAGTGGCGTCGCCGTTGTTGAATAGCACAGCGCCATCAGATCAGGGCTGGATCGGGTTCCCTCCGGGTCGGTCTTGTGGGCGGGTGCCGCCCCCTCGGGAGAATCGCGAGCAGATTAGTTCTGGGGCCCCACGCTCACCAGCAGCAACACCCAGTCGCCGGGGCCTGGCGCGGCGAGGTCGACGTCGCTCTCGACGACCGGGCCATCACTCCATTCGCCTGTACCTGGATCAAACCAGCGTGCGCGCCAGATCCCCGGCGGGAGTGCCAGGTCGACTGTGGGCCAGTCCGAACCCTCGGCGTCTGTGCCGGGTTCCGTGCCGGACGGGTTGGCGAGATAGACGATGACGGCGCGATCGTCGCGAATGCACTTGCGGCGCATGGGCTCCCCCCCGACGAATGCATCGTCCGGTGTCATGCCCACCAGCGTGAGCCGAGTGTCCTCAAAGAACCGGTGTATGGCGCGGAAGTCGTGGGCTCCCTTGGCCAGCTTGCCGGCGGCGCAGGCGTCGAAGTAGCCCTGCACTCCCCGCAGGTCGCCATCGTAGGGCTCATAGGTTCGCAGGCCCCCGTAGGTGGCGTGGGCGCCGGAAAGCAGGCTGGCCCACATGAGCCGACGGAAGAAATAGCGCTTGTGAGCAGGTTCGCGATGGTGCTCATAGCGGTCCTCGTCCATTACCACGGGCCCCGCCGACTTGGCCCGATACTCCAGCATGAGCTCCCCGGCAACCTGGTCCTGGTCCTCCAGGGTGATGATGTCCGACCACTCGGCATGCACGAAACGGTAGCCGGTGAAGCGCGCTTGGTGGTTCGTGATGAGGGTCGCCCAGGGCTCCCTCGCGTGCATGTCGGCGCAGATGGCATCGATCACCGAAACGTGGACGTCGCGATGCCCGGCCCTCCCATCCGTTACTATGATCAAGTCGTTGGACGCGCACCACGTGACGTTGGGGAAGGCGGAGAATCGAGACTGAGCGTGCGATGCGATGAGTCTGGCCGGCGCGTCGCCGCCTCCGTAACGCCGGACCTCCCCGATGTCCTCGCCATAGGGGATGAGCTGGAAGATGACATGTGGGTGGCGCTCCAATGCGTACCGGAGCCTGCGTTCCATCTCCTGCCAGTAGTCGAGGGCCAATCCACTGCGGCCCCCGGTGAGCAGCGCTGCTACGTCACTCCTGCCCTCGCAGAACCATGTGCGGACCTTCGTGGCTCCCATCTCCGCTGCCTGGTCAATGTACTCGCGCCACTTCGGCTCCGAGGCGGCCAGGTAGCGGTAGCCCGTATCCCCGATGTGGAGAAACCACTCGCCATTGTCGTACGCGAACTGCCAGGGGTCTGTCGCGTGAATCCGCAGCTTGCCGGGAAGCTCTGACTCCACGACCTCGAATGCCCCGGACTTCTCTCCCAATCCGGGCACCTTCGACGACGACTGCCAGCGCCACGCGCCCACCTGGTCGCAGTAGGCTCTGGCTCGAAAGATGGCGCCGCCATCGAAGAACGCGCGAACCGGAACAGCGGACCCGTCCGGACGCGTGAAGGTCACGTCACACTCCGCTGACAACCACGGATCCTCGGGTGCCTGGTCGGCCTCCAGGGCCACTTCATAGACCCCGCGGTGGAGCGCCTGTTCTCCGCCGGAGGCGAAGTTGTCGATGGCCGCCGCGGGGGGCATGCTCAGCGCGGAGCCGGTTAGGTAGATCGCCAGGCGTGTGCAGCGTGTCATTGGAGTGGAACGCCCCTTCAGTGTGTGTGGCGGCGCAAAACCGCGGCGGGTGACGGCCGGAACGCGCGGCGCCCCTCGTCGGTGGAGTCATCCAGGGCATCCTCACGATCTACTAGCCGGACGTGCACTACGCTATGTAGTTCAGTTAGCCTGGCTCTCGGCACCCGCTCCCCCAGGTCAGTCCTGGTCCCCGCTCAGCTGGGGCGCGCTGGGCGCTCAGCCCCATTCTCCAGCCACGACCTGCGTCAGATGAGTTGTGGAATCCTACGGGTCAGTACTCCGACAGCCCCCAGTTCGTGCTGCCGTGATCGGTCATGGGCGCTGCCGCCCACTGGGCGGCCTCAGCGGCATGAAGGTTGGGTTCCTCCCGTTCCACGCGCAACACGGCCAGTTCACCCGTCGTCGTGTTCGTCTGGGGGATCGTGATCCAGTCCCGCCGCGGCTGTCTGATCTGCAGCGAATAGGTGTAGCTTCCCGGACGGAAGCCGGGAGGAAGGTCGAGCCACTCGACACAAGTGAATGCCTCGGAGATCACCCCCGCGATGCGACGGACCTCCCGCGCCTGGTCGTCCGCGAGGCAGACGCTGAACTCGGTCCCAGGATGACCGACGAAGACGATGGGCGCCTGCGTCCCGGCTGCCTGGACATAGGGACTCTCCATCGAAAACGGATGGAGGCCACCGTCCGGCGCGAAGGGCTCGAACTCGCCGGTGGCGCGGTCCAAAGCATACCAGCTCATCCCGACCGGGGGTGCCGGAACGGGCTGTGCGCCAACGTGGGGCGCAGGGCGTCGAGCATGCGGTTGAGCCGCACCGGCCGGCGCCCCAGGATGCCGTTCTCCAGGCGTTCACCGTGCCCGGCGCGTACCAGCACGTCCACATGCACGGGGAAGCCTTCGCGCAGCAGTCGTTGCGCGTACTCCACCTGAGTGCTGTACGGCACGATGTCATCAAACCCGGTCACATCTATCCCGGATTATTCACGAATCGAAGAAAGGAAAACCGGAGAGACGGCGAAATGGGCTTCTACACCACGCAGAAATCCATGCGCCGAGGTCTCTCCGGTATGACACAGTGTATTGACCAACTCTCGTTCGGAAACCTTCATGGCAAGCAGATCACGGCCACTTTCGACGGAGGCAATGTCAGCACTGATGGCGGTGTGCTGTTGGTCACAGAAGCCGACCGAAAGCTCGGGCTGACCG
>JALGSS010000397.1 GCA_029821745.1 Candidatus Zipacnadia bacterium | reverse complement strand
AGCCATCTGCGCCTGCTCGATGAGCTCCACCATCGGCAACAGCGCTTGCCCGTTCCTTGTCAGAAAGCGCGCAAGCTCCTTGCTGTCCTTCTTCGATGCAATCTGATAGACTTGCTTCACGGCGGTTCTCTCCTTTCGGTGTTTTGCCTGGGCTCGATCTTAACAGATCAAGCCCGAGAGAACCGCCATCTGATTCTCAACTTTCAACTATCAATGGGACAGTCTCCCACCCGGAGTATCCCCGTTCTTCGAACCCTCGCGCGCGCAACGTGCAACGGCGTTCCCATCTATTCCTACGGGTACACCAACATCCTCGGACAGAGCCAGGACCTGCTCGATGACGTGGGCCTCCAGGCAGACAAGGACGCGCCGCTGCACAAGGTCCCGCTGAAGAAGAACTGGGAGATCATCAGCAACCGACTCGGCGGCGACTCGTCGGGCATGCCGCGTAGGGCCGCCGGCGATTACCTCCCGCTCGAGCCGATCAACTTGATCGACGGCGACGGCGTTCGCCTTCAATGCATTCTTGTCACGGACTACCCGACTCGCATCAGGCTGAAGGACTGACGTGTTGGTCTCCTCGCAGGGAGTAGCCAGGCGGCATTCCCCACGTGACTGGCCTGAGTGGAGTTACGTCCGTCAAGTTCTGCAATAATGAGTTGGTAGTCTTCGGATGGCGGGACCGCGTCGCTTTTCGCGCCGACTTCAGCGCCTGTGGATACGGGGTGGCCGGGTTGGTGGGCGAGCGGTGCGAAAACCTGTATGCGGTGGCAGGCGGGAGGCCGGCGGGCCGGTCGCGGGAAGGTGGTGTTGCGCACCGGTTTTGAGAGCGTGGAGGACTTTCACTTCGCCCTGGAATGCGCGCCGGCCAGGACGGGCCACAGCCAGGCCGACGTAGGCAACTACATCCTCAACGCCTACGGGGAGCGGTTCATCGAGGACCCGGGTGTCTACGGTTGATCAATGTGGTACATGACGAGCCAGAAGCACGGCGTCAGTGCCTTGGGCCTGCAACGGGTCTTGGGCCTGGGCAGCTACCACACAGCTTGGGCGTGGCTGCACAAGTTGCGGCGTGCCATGGTCCGTCCCGGACGCGACCGTCTCAGCGGCGCGGTGGAGGTGGACGAAGTGTACGTCGGTGGGGAGCGTCCGGGCAAGCGTGGGCGCGGAGCCGCCGGCAAGTCCATTGTGGTGGTCGCGGCCGAGGAAGACGGGGCCGGCATCGGTCGCATCCGCCTGCAGCGCGTGGCGAACACCAGCGGACAGAGCCTGTGTGGCGCTGTCGAGCAGTGCGTGGCACCTGGCGGCCTGGTGCATACTGACGGCCTGTCCTCTTACAACGGCCTTGCGGCGCTGGGCTATCGGCATGAGGTGATTCACAAGGGCCAAGGCGAGGTCGGCGAGAACCCCTTGCCGCGGGTGCATCGAGTGGCCTCGTTGCTCAAGCGTTGGATCCTGGGCACCCATCAAGGCGCCATTCAGCCCTCGCATCTGGACTACTACCTGGATGAGTTCACGTTCCGCTTCAACCGCCGCAGTTCAAAGTCTCGGGGCAAGCAACTGGACTGACCGCCGCCACCTACTTGTGTCAACTGCATAGCCCTGTTACCCAAAGGCCAGCACGGCCAGCCTGCGCGCAGTAGCTGGGCTTCACCGCGCCCGAGCCCAGGAGCATGTTGAACCCGGCGTCGGCGATCATCTGGTGGTAACGCCCATCTCCCTCGATGCGAATGCCGATGGGGAAGACGGCCTCTCCGTTGACGACCAGAACTCCGTCGTCTCGAGTCGACGCAACTAATCGGTTGTTTCCCGCTTCGGCTGTATTCGCGGGCACGGCAGTCCCGGCACCTGACGCTAGGAGAACACCGGCGCACTCCTGTCGAGCGCAAAGCTCGGATTTCTGAATTGCTGGCTCCCCGGGTCCGAAAAATCCAAACTTTCTGGCCTACACTTGACGTGCCAGTCTCCTTCGCGCCCACCTCCTCAGGAACCTCCAATCATGCCGCCTTCTCCTATTGCCACCCGTTCGCGCCAGAAGAGCTTCTTGCCGAGTTTGAGCCCGTGCCTGCTCCGAAGCAAACGCCTATCCAGCGCCCCCATCGCTTCCAGGCGATGCTGGACACCGGGCAGGTCCGGAACAGAACTGAGCTTGCCAGGCAGCTTGGATGCTCAAGGGCTTGGGTCACGAAGGTGCTTGGGAACGGGGCTGAGTAGCCGGGCTCGGTCGAGTCTTGCGCCGCAGGGCCAACGCTGATGAGCTGTGGAACCCCACGCCGACGAACCACCGCGCCGCCGACGCAGCTTGCCAAGTCGGCGCACGCCGTCACTCGGCCAGGAATTGCCGCCAGATCACTATTGGGACCCCACGCGGACAAGGGCACACCGTTGTGAGGCATGGTGTGCCACACTCCGAGGCTCTCACGTCACCCCCCCTCAACTACCCCCGCCAGCCGCTCAATCATGTCGGCGATCCTACGGCGCTGCTCGAAGATCACCTCGGCGTCACTCGTGTAGTCGGTCATCGAGCGAGAAATGCTCTCCGGCGCGCGGCAGAGCTGCTCTGCTTGCTCGAGCGTTGCCTCCTCCGGGCGGCGCTCCGCCGGGAGAGCCTTCGCCTTCTCCATGAGCTCTCCCAGCATCGCCAGGTACTCGTAGTCCTCGATGCCGTCGCGGATTATCCCCAGGGAGTTCACGCAGAAATGGTAGTAGTCGTCTCCGGGACGATGGGGCGCCAGGAAGACCTCGATGCTGTCGTCCAGCCAGACATCCTCGTCATGTGCCTCCGCCTTCGTCAGCAGAGTCGCGCCCTTCGGGTGCGGGCAGTGGAAGGCGGCATAGAGGTTCTCGTCGTCATAAGCGACCCACGCTCGGGTGGCCTCCGTCGGAAGTCCCTCGCCGGTATGGAGCACGAAGTCCGAGATGGCCTTGTATGGTCAGCCACAAGCTCGCCAGCAGAGCACGGCCAGTGCGTGTCATGGTCGCAACTACCTCCCAAGGCAGGCGGTGTTCGCGTTGTGCGGAACCTTCACAGCCTCTCACTCCGCCGGAACGACTTCCCCCTCGATGTGAATCTCGCCCAGAAAGCTCGCCTCTGCCGGGGTCGGATTGAAACGGACGATCTCCAGCACACAGGAGGTCCGGCCCCCGATGTGGGGCGTGCCATCAAACAGTTCCAGGCCGTCCGTGCCTGGGGCATCGAGCAATACATGCCTCGTGTCGTCAATCAACAGCGCAATCTGTCCCGTGGCGCCCTGGAGCTTCTGCATGTGAATCCGAAGGCGAAGGCTGCCGAGCACGCCACCCGGGGCACAACAGAGCCGATACTGGAGCCGGGCTGTCCGGTGTGGCGACTGCCTCAGATACCAACTGCCGACGCGCACGTTCTCATGGGCGCTCGCCGTGCAGAATACACGGGTCGCCGCATAGTCGCACGGATCACGAAGCGCA
Source organism: Candidatus Zipacnadia bacterium (assembly GCA_029821745.1). Lineage (GTDB taxonomy): Bacteria > Armatimonadota > Zipacnadia > Zipacnadales > JABUFB01 > JALGSS01. The sequence goes on along the minus strand of JALGSS010000397.1, from coordinate 2,356 downwards.
AACCCACCAATGGGCAAGGCTGTGAGGTCCAGCGCCACGGCCTGCCTGCCGGATTCGTAGAAGGCCGTTGCCTTCTTCGACACCAAGCCGTCGGCGATCATCTTCTGCGTCATCGTCAGGCCCTCATCGCAGCGGGCGGCCACCTTTGCTCGCTTGGCTGCCGTCCCCTCCAGGTCAGGCCGGAGGAACAGATCGTACGTGCCGAGAACGTGCTTGGCGTATCCAAAGCCGCGCGCGATCTTCTCGACGCAGGCGGAGGCGCGCGCGTCGGCTTCCGTCTCCTGCTTGGCCTGGGCGAGCAGCCCATCGCAAGCGACAATCGTGCTTTCGCTGTACAGCCTCGGCATATAGACCGCCCCGAAGCCGCCATACATGCAGCCCTGGTTCTTGCACGCGTTCTCAAGCGTGTTGAAGTACGCTGCCATGGTCTTTGAGGCCGCACCGAACAGGCCCTGGCAGTCATCCTTGATGATGGCCTGGATCGGGGTGTCGGGATTCCACGCCGGCCGCGCGTCGGCGTAGAGATTGATGCCCTCCGTCCACAGGTCGTAGTGGCACACGTCACGGTGCCACATGAGCGGGCGCAGCCTCTTGAAGAACCGGTGAGCCTGGGCGATCTGGTGCAGATTCGGGCACGGCAGGGATGTCCAGTAGGGTCCGTACTCGTATACGGCGAGGTGATTTGCGAGCTCCCGCCAACGCATGGCATCTTCGTAGAAGCTGCGATTGCGCGGGCAGGCATCGGCCCCGTATCCGTGACGATAGCACAGGCAGTACGGGCACAACTGAACAACCAGGTTCGGATGAGGCGTCTGTTTCTCGGGAGGCGCACGGTAGGCCGTGTAGGCGTATACCCGGAACAACTGTCGCGGGTGGTCTCTCACGATCTGCTCTATGACCTGGTTGCAGAACCAGATCACTCGGTCGGACACCCGAGGCCCCAGCGCCGCACATTCCCTGCATTCGCAGAAGCCGTAACCATCCGGCGGCGAGAGACAGATCGTCCATTGCTTGCCGCTCTCAGCGAGAGGGCACACCTTGCGCACCGTCTCTGCGATCAGGTCACGATTGCTCAAGCAGTGCTGTGGCGGCCGTCGTTCTCCCTTCATCAGGGCGAACCACGTGGGATGCGCCTCGAAGTACTTGTCGACCGGGATGTAGGTGCGCATCGCGTGACCGTATCCCGGGTCGCGACCGCCGCCGTGCTCCCGCATCCAGCTCGACAGGTAGGCATTCTTGCCCATCCACGCTCCCCACGGGCCTGATACGGCCACGGACCGCACATGGTAGAAGGGCCTGTCATGGAGCTCGAGGTCGCCCAGCGAGATCGTCTCCCGCGCGGGCATGAGTCGGTTCTCGTCACCCGGCGCGCACCACCTGCATCCCAGATACCGTAGGAACGCAAGGGCAGCGTACATCGTCCCGCGGGGGCTGCCGCCGTAGACCAGGAGCTTCTGTCCCTCTCTGCGAACGAACAGCTCCCCTCTCTGCGAACGAACAGCTCCTCGTCGCCCAGTCCGGACACATCCACGCCTGCAGCGCGCCCGACGAGGATCACCGGGCCTGCGTCTCTCTGCCCCGAGGGCAGTTGCGCTGCGCTCACTCCCTCGATCCATTCACGCAACTGCCGGCCGGCGTATGTCTCCGCCGCGTCAGGATCGGCGGGCAACACAATTGACGCTACGGGTCTTCCGTCGTCCACGAGGGTCAGTTGCTCGGATGTGGCCGCTGTCGAGGCAAGGGCGAAGGCTATTACGGGCCATGCAGCGATGGTCGGCCATGTACCCGCCAGTGCGGCACGGCCAATGCGCGGTGTGGTCATCGCAACCTCCGGGAGCTGCCGATGCTTGAGCCTTGGACAGACGGAAGCCTCAAGTGGATACCCCGATCATGGAATACCCCCATCCGCCCTCCGGTTGACGACCGAACGCCCATCGGACAGGCCGAAGAGCGCGCCGGCGGGGCCCATTCCCATCCTCATCAGCTTCAGAACCGGGGTTCGGAATCAGGTTCTCCCCCGTCGGTCCTGCGGCCGGAACTGCGGTGACAGAGGTGAGCAGAAGTCCAGCGAGAATGCATGCTGCGGGACGCATTGGATTGCCTCCCGGGTCTGAACGCAATTGGACCCCCAAGGAAATTCGAGCATCGCCGCAACGAGTCCTGCCCGCCACACCCACGCGGGGTCGTGCCTCAATCCCTTTGCCTTGGGCGGATCTCGAGTGCACGCAAGATCAGGAGGTGAAAGGCGTGTCTTTGATCAAGGGAGAATTGCATCGTTATCGGGTCAGCCCAAGGCAGGAATGACACCATGCGAAGCGCTGCGCTATCCTGGGTACTCACCGCAGTCGCCGTTCTG
>JALGSS010000396.1 GCA_029821745.1 Candidatus Zipacnadia bacterium | reverse complement strand
AGGTCGCCGAATCCGCCCATATTCTCGCCGGGCGGGACCACGTACAGGGCGAAGTCACCGGCATTGGCGAAGAAGGGTTTCTGGTAGCCGTCGATGCCGTAGGCGGAGCGCTGAGTGGCAAGCCACCAGGTGACGCGGGAAATGTAAGAGGACCAGTAGGCCATACCCTCATGCCAGCCGCCCGCGTCGTCGTTCCAGACGGGGTAGGAGTTGAAGAAGATGTTCAGGGCGAACCAGGCCCACTCGTCGGTGCCCTCGATCTCTCCCTGGAAGGCTGTCGCGACCTCACCCAGCCAGTGCCACGCCCGGTTCGAGTGGCTCGCGTAGGGCATCCAGATGTGCAGTCTACCCGACAGGTGCCGGTAGATTTCGTCACCGCGGACGGCCATGCAGTCGCGGATCTTCTGCCGGTCTTCTTCGCTCAGGTAATCGTGCAGCCACGTGTATGTCCGAGCGGTGTAGTAGGCGAAGGGCATCCCGGCCTCGTCATTGTAGCGGTAGCCGGTGGCGCCCTTCGGGTCCCACTCGCACGCGGCGAGGATCAGCCGGCGAGATTCCTGGGCGTAACGCTCATCGCCGCCGAGGAGGTACGCGAAGGCCAGCGTCGCGGCGCTGTTGGTGACGCTCACCACGCGCACGCGGTTGCCCCACCAGATCTTGCGCCAGGCGTTCGGATTGGTCTTGCGCTGGGTCTCTTTCGTGTACTTAGGGGGCTCAGTGATGTCCGGCGGAGACTTCAGAATGCGCTCGCACTCGGCCACGATGCCGTCCCAGCGCCCCTTCAGGCGACCCGTGGAGAGCTCCTGAAACCGGGAGATGTCCTCGGGTCGCAGGAACAGCCGCGGGTGCTTTCTCGGGATGCGCGCCAGGAGGTCCTCGCGGTCCGGCATCGGGAAGAGGTTCGATGTGTCGTCGACGGTGAACCGGCGCGCCGAACTCCAGTCCGACACCACGCCATCCTCATCGACGAAGCGGAATCGCCAGTAGTACTCCCCGGGGGCAAGGCTTCTGGATGGGCAGTGGCAGTAGAGACTGAGCTCGGACTTCTCGTAGACGACGTCGGTGAAGGCCTCGTCCGAGGCGACCTGCATCGCGTAGCTCTCAGCCGACTTCTGAGGGCGCCAGACGAATCCCGGCGGGTTCACCGCAGACAGTGTGTCGTCGAAGGGCCGGAAGCCCCATTCGCCCGAGCGGGCGGGCGTCTCGTCCGGCGTGGGCGCCGCCAATACTACCGTGCACAGCAACAGCAACGCGAGAACCGACGCGGTGGGGCTCATCACTGGTGGACACCTCGTGGGGCCGGCTGCGAGCGATCGGCGGCGGCGTGCCGGGGCCGGCTAGAGTTTGCGCTTGTCGATAACGGTGGGCGTCTTCACTCCGTTGCTCGAGAGGGATCGGGGTTCGGCGATCCGGATCGTGATGTCGAAGCCCATTACGCGCTGGAGACGCTCCGAGAGCTCGTTCTCCAGACGTTCGATGGATCTCACGGTATCCTCCGGCAACACACTCGAAAGCTCAACATCTATCTCAAGAACATCCTCGGCATCGGCCCGGTCAACCGTCACGCGGAAGTTCGGGCCGACGCCTTCGACCTGCTCGACAACGGCCGCGATGTCCTCGGGGAAGATGTTCCGGCCGTGGATGATGACCATATCGTCGGCGCGACGCCGGACCTTGGCCATGCGCGCGAAGGTGCGCCCGCACTCGCACGCCTCGCAGGTAACCGCCGAGATATCTCCCGTGCGGTAGCGCAGCACGGGCATGCCTTCCTTGTGCACGGTGGTGAAGACCAGCTCGCCCTCCTGTCCAGGCTCGAGGAGCTCACCGGTGTCGGGATCGATGACCTCGGCGATGAAATGGTCCTCGGCGATGTGCAGGCCACATCGACACTCGCATTCACCGGATACGCCAGGGCCGCCGACTTCCGCGAGGCCGTAGATGTCGGTCGCGCGGATCATGAGGCGCTGCTCAATCTCCTCCCGCGTCCTGTCCGACCACGGCTCGCCGCCGAAGATCCCCACACGCAGGGACAGGGAGTTCGGGTCGATGCCCGTTTCCTCCATGGCCTGGGCGATCTGCAAGGCGTAGCTGGGAATCCCGACCAGCGCCGTCGTGCGGAAATCCTGCATCACCTTGACCTGGCTGGCGATGTCCGCGCTGGACACCGGAAGCACGGAGGCGCCGATCAACTCGGCCCCCTGGTGCAGCCCGAAGCCGCCGGAGAACAGCCCGTAGCCGAAGAAGATCTGGACCACGTCGTCCTTCGTGATGCCGCCGGCGACGAGGTTACGGGCGACGAGTTCAGTCCAGTCGTCGAGATCGTTCCTCGTATAGCCCACCACGGTCGCCTGGCCGGTCGTTCCGGAGGATGCGTGGATTCTGACAACTTCGCGCAAGGGGAGCGCGAACATGCCATACGGGTAGGCGCTACGAAGGTCTTGCTTGGTAGTGAAGGGCAGCTTCCGAAGGTCTTCGAGGCCGGCGATGTCCTCCGGTACGAGGTCGTGCTCCTCGAACATACGCCGATAGAACTGGACATTTCGGTAGGCGCGGTTGATGGTTGCCTGAAGGCGCTCGAGCTGGAACTGCTCGATCTCGCTCCTGGGCATCGTCTCCCGCTCTGGATTCCAGATAGCGCCTGCCGTCATAGCGTGACCTCCTGCCGGCCCGGCTGGGTCAGCGGCTCCGCAGTGCCCCGCGTCCCGGGTCGAGCGTGGCCCGCCCGGACAGAGCTTCCGACACAACGGGGCCCGCCGGCATCATATCTCATCGTAATCTTTACCCAGATACGCGCGACGCACCTCACGGTCCCGCATGAGCTCCGTCGAAGACCCCTCAAGCACGATGCGCCCTGTCTCAATCACGTATCCGCGGTCGGCGATCTTGAGGGATGCGGCCGCGTTCTGCTCGACGAGGAGCACGGTCGTCCCGTCGTTCTCCCGCAGCGCCGCTACAGCCTGTAGGATGTCCTTCACGATCAATGGAGCCAGACCCATCGAGGGCTCGTCGAGCAGCAGCATACGCGGGCGCGACATCAGCGCCCTGCCGATCGCCAGCATCTGCTGCTGGCCGCCGCTCAGGGTGCCGGCCCGCTTGTTGATGCGCTCGCCGAGAATTGGGAACATCTCGAGCATGCGCGCCATGTCGGCGGCGACTTCGCGTTTCTCCCCACGTCGCAGGCGCAAGTATGCTCCCATCGTGAGGTTGTCGCGGACGCTGAGTTCGCCGAAGATTTGCCGCCCCTCGGGCACCTGCGTGAGACCCCTGCCCACGATGCTCTCCGGCCTCGCACGCGTGACATCGCGGCCATCGTACTCGATCGTGCCACTGCGGGGCGGGACCAAGCCGCAGATGCTGTTCAGGGCCGTGGTCTTGCCAGCGCCGTTCGCGCCCAGCAGCGTCACGATCTCGCCCTCGTCGACGTGCAAGGACACGCCCTTCAGGACCTGAAGCGGACCGTAGTAGGTGTTGAGACCCGCAATTCGCAGTAAGCTTGGCATGAGTCCTTTCCCGGTCCTGTGTCGACGCGAGTCGAGGCACAGGTCTGCCTGCGTCAGTCCTCTTCGCCCAAGTACGCGGCGATGACTTTCGGATCCTGCTGGACCTCGCTTGGCTTCCCATCGGCGATTTTCTGACCGTGGTCGAGGACAACCACCCGGTCGGATATCTCCATGACCATGCTCATGTCGTGCTCGATGAGCACGACCGTGAGATCAAGTTGCTCGCAAAGCTGCACCACCAAGGCCGAAAGCATCGTCGTTTCGCGCGTGGTGAGTCCGGCTGCCGGCTCGTCGAGCAGGACGACCGTCGGCTCCATCGCGATGACACGGCCCAACTCGAGCAAGCGCTGCTGCCCCACCGTCAGGTTGGCTGCGTGGTCATCCGCCCGGTCGGCCAGGCCGACGGTCTGGATGATCTCCTCGGATCGTGCCCGCAGGCGCGCCTCCTCGGCGCGGGCGGACGGCAGTCGAAGGGCCGCGGCGAACACCTCACTGCGCCCCCGCGTGTGACAGCCGACCATCACATTCTCGAGCACGGTCATGTGGCCGAATATCTGCAGGTTCTGGAAGGTCCTGGCGATGCCCAGCGGGGCGATTCGGTGGGGCGCGATCCGCACGATGGACCGACCCCGGAACAGAATGTCGCCGGAGGTCAGCGCGAATACGCGTGAGATCAGGTTGAACAGCGTAGTCTTCCCGGCGCCGTTCGGCCCGATGATGGCGAGGATGCCGCCCTCGTTCACATCAAAGGAGACGCGATCAAGGGCCGTGACGCCATCGAAGACCTTTGTCACACTGTCGAACTGCATCAGCGCTTCAGACACTGGCGACTCGCCCCCTAAGCCTGGCGATGGCCTGTCCGCCCCGGCGCAGCACGTCCGCCAGGCCCTGGGGCATGAAGATGACGAACAGGATAAGGACGCCCCCGTAGACCACGATACTGAGGTCTTTGATCGCCTCCACGTCCTCAATCTGTCGCCCGACGGCCGTCATCAGGGCCGCGCCGAGTAATGCGCCCCAGACGTTGCGCGAGCCCCCGACGATGACCATCACCACCAAGAGCACGGAGAGCTGCAGGCCGAAGGGATGAGGGCTGATGAACGAGATGTAGTGCGCGTACAGGCTTCCCGCAACCGATGCGAAGGCGGCGCTGAGGATGAACACCTTCATCTTGTAGCGCGCGACGTCGACGCCACAGGACTGGGCGGCGACCTCGCTATCGTGGATCGCCCGCATGGCGCGGCCCACACGCGATCGCACGATGTTGGCCGACAGCAGCAGGGCCACGACGACGAAGAACCATATCAGGATGATCCCGAAGCCCAGCGTCGCCATGGCAAGGTAGTGCCCGCGCAGGCGGAGCGTCGGACGCCCGACGACGAGCGCGATGATGGAGGCAATGGCGATTCCGGCGAGCATGCCGAGCCACGGGTTCACACTGTAGCGGGTGCACAGGATGGCGGAGGAGTAGGCGCCCACTGCGTAGAAGGCCGCGTGCCCGAGGGATACCTGGCCGGCGTAACCCATCAGCAGACACAGGCCGAGGGCGATCAGGGCGTACAGGCCGACCATCGCTCCGATGAACTGGATGTAGTTGCTCCTGACA